>NZ_NXLN01000059.1:0-1006 GCF_003364135.1 Helicobacter sp. MIT 01-3238 | reverse complement strand
TTCTTGTGGATTACTAAAGAAACTGCGCTACGCTTGTTTTGCCACGCTCACTTTACTCGCTCGCAATGATAAAAAACAGCGCAAAACAACAATGACGAAAGCTTAAGAATCTAAAGAACCCACTCTTTCAAAAAATCCCTAAAATCTAAAACCTAATCTACCCCCAGCTTATCAAATGGTAAGTCTATCAATATACCCACCCCCTAGCCCCCTCCGCAAGGGAGGGGGAAATAATTTGCTTGCTACCATTCGCAAGAGAGAGAGAGGGAATCTTGAGGTTGCCACTTGCAAGATGGGGAGGAATAACATTATGCCTACTCGCAATAGAATCAACATTGTCATATCGCTTCATTTCGTTGTCATATTGAGCTTTCGTAAGAAAGCGAAATATCTCTACTTGATTTTGCATTGTTTGCAGAATCTTTTGAGATACTTCGCTACGCTTAAGTATGACAAATAGTAGAATGATTTGAGATACTTCAGGCTTAAAAGCCCTTAAGTATGACAATGATTTAGCTAGTATGCCAAAGAACTAAAAAACTAAACCCCTCACAAAAAGCTAATTTTGGATTGCCGCACATTTGGAATACTAATGATTCCAAATGTGCGCAATGACGATTGGAGAAAGCCCATTTACCCATCGATATAGTAGACTTTTTTCTTAGACTTCTTTGACTTCTTAGACTTAGACTTCTTGCCTTTTTTAGACTTTTTGCCCTCTGCGATTGAGCGAGATACAGCGTTTCCGTCTTTGTCTGTTACATAGTCAGAGCCACCAAACCAATACGCATACTTGAAGTTTAGATTCGTGGTAACGCCGTTAAACCAGTCATTTGTCTTCACATTTTGCCCTTGAATGTTTCGCTCTTTGGCAAATGTGCTAGCATAGAAAAGCCCATCATAGCCAAAACTTAGCTCGTGGTTTTTCTTTATCATCCAAATCAAATCAAGCCCTAGATTTCCATACACTGCAGGGAGTGTGATTTCGCTAGCGTCTTTTAGGTTA
>NZ_NXLN01000058.1:0-1056 GCF_003364135.1 Helicobacter sp. MIT 01-3238 | reverse complement strand
AGCTGGAGATTGTGTCATATTGCAGCATAGCACTACTGTTGGTGCTACAAGCAAAAGAGTAGAGTGCACAGGCTCTTTTAGTGCTAGTGAGTTTCAAAGCAAGCTAGAGACAGCAGGGAAATCAGCACAAAGTGGGCTTTTTTTCATAGGCACTAGCGGTGGTGGCACTTCCATAGGAGCTGGTAGTGTGAGTATAAACTTAGACAGTATAGGCACAGCACAATATGACTATTCATTTCAATTCTATGGCTTAAACGCACCAAACACGACTTTTACATTCACAGGCACTCACGCAAGCAAAAAACTTGGAATCCTTATGCCTTATTCTGAAGCAGGTGGTAGCCACGGAGCAAATGGCTCGACACTCTTTGGGCTAGTGCTTGATACAAATGTAGATTATGCTAGCTATGGTGTGGCAAATGTCTATGGCAAAGCACTAGGCTTAAGCATACACGGAGGCACACAGATAGGTAGAGTAGATGAGAGAAGTGGAGAATATCAAGGTGGGCTTACCATAAACTCTAGCAAGACAGTTAATGCTATGGCGATATATGGTGGATTTGCTGGGACAGATAGAAGCACCTTTGTAAGCAAAATCACAAATAACGGCACGATAACCGAGCTAAATCTAGGGTGGAAAGAATACGCCCAAGACTTCGCCTCTGTGCTAGGACTATATAATATCTCTGGCTCTGGCACTATCACTACTCTAAATGTCTATCAAAGCACACTAACCATAAATAGCAATCCATCTACTTGGAATAGTCACACTCACTCCACAAACCTCTACCCCGAGCATATCTCTGCAAATACGATAACCACAGTAGGTGAAGTAGGAGCTGGTGCGATAAGAATCAACATAGGCGAGGGTGTAACTGATGCAAACAACACATATCTATACAATAAACTAATCATAGACTCCACAGGCGGAAAGCAAATAGGCTCAACTACCAAAACCGACCTAAACTTCTCTCATCTCTCTGCTGGGCTTGGCACTGCTTTGCACGATATGGGAAATGGATTTCGCGTAAGCCCTGATATAGCTACGAGCTATGG
>NZ_NXLN01000057.1:0-1215 GCF_003364135.1 Helicobacter sp. MIT 01-3238 | reverse complement strand
CAACTGCCAACAATGCAAACGCAAGCACTTCCGTCATTACTAAAGAAACTGTGCTTCGCTTGTTTTGCGAGCGAGCAAAGCGAGCGTGGCAATCTATAAGAAACACTCTTAGCACAAAAAATAGATTGCCACGCATTTGCTACACAAAACAAGCGAAGCGCGGTTTCTTTAGAAAACAAGCGAAGCGCGGTTTCTTTAGAAAACAAGCGAAGCGCGGTTTCTTTAGAAAACAAGCGAAGCGCGGTTTCTTTAGTAATCCACAAAATCATAAGCTAACAATTTCACGCGCTTTGGTGGATTTTGTGCTATCATTTCGCCTATGAGTAAAAAAGACGCTACAAAATCATCTATCAATGTCTTACTTGCGCTTATGGTGGTGTTTTTGAGCGCATTGCTTGGCATTATCGGCTGGGTATTTGTGCGCTATGAGGAGCTATCGCTATTTAAGCTTATAGGCGCGATAAGTGGTGGGTGCTTTTTGCTAGGGATTTTTTGCGCCTTTGCTTTTTCTATATATAGACAAGCTCAAAAGATTGGAGAAAATGAAATGATAGGCGGAATCTTAGCACTTACTTTGCTTTTTTGCACGGGCGTGGCTGTTTTATTTTTTGCTTACCTTATCACTGCAAAATCTTAAAAAATCTCAAATCATTTGTCATTGCGAGCAAGTCGAAAGACTTACCCACCCCCAAACCCCCTCGTGCTAAGGGAGGGGGCTTTTGAAAAGCCAAACGCGGTTACTCTAAGGGAGAGGGCTTTAGGAAGTTTCCCCCACAAGTAAAATAACTTGTCATACTGAGCGTAGCGAAGTATCCAAAAATGCAAACGCAAATCTGCAAAATCCTTTGGATATTTCGGTTTCTTACAAAACCTCAATATGACAGCACTTCCGTCATTACTAAAGAAACTTCGGCTTCGCCTCGCTTTGCTCGTAATGACAAAAAATCAATCCACCCCCCCAAAAAACACATAAGTAACCAAAAGCACACAAACCCAAATTCACACACAAACAACCAAATCCCTTTATAAAAACACCCCCCAAATCCACCCACAATCCCATTCAATCCACCCCAAAAACACAACCCCCCAAATCAATCCAAAAACACAACCCAAAATCACCCCGCCAAACCCCCTAAAATCCGCCGTTTTTTTTTTTTTTTGGTTTTTTTGCAAAATTTTGCGATTTTTTTCTTTCATTTAAGGATTATTTAAGCT
>NZ_NXLN01000056.1:0-1217 GCF_003364135.1 Helicobacter sp. MIT 01-3238 | reverse complement strand
ATTAACGCCTCCTCAATTAGCGAAGTTCGCAAATTCAAGCTAGAATTTGTGCCTAAAAAGCTAACCTTTACCCAATCAATCGATTTCAAAGCATCTCTTACGCGCTCCCTTACATTCTCATCGTTTGGCAAAATCACAATGCCATAGCCCCGCCTATGTGGTAGTGATTCAAAGTCATCATAGATTTTCATCTGTGGCTTTCCGCTAGAGTGAAAGCAAGTGCTTGGCAGGTATAAGTCGCATTTATAAAGCATTGCCTTGTTTCTCGTGCTTGAGCTTGTGCCACCATCGCTTAGAGAGTAGATTTTGATATAGTCTTTGCAGGTTTTTGGCGCACTTGGGGCGATATTTAGGGTTTTGTTTTCTATGAGCCTTTTGTGTGCCCAGATTTGAAAAAGTGTGGCTACTTCTACACTTTTGCCATTTGGATACACAAAACTATCTAGTGGGAGCTTTTCACTATGCACGAGTGTGAAATCCCTTATACGCTTTTTGGGGCTACCTTTGCCATCGCTATCAAACAAAGGTGGCAAGATAAACGCCACAAAATCCGCATAGTTTCCATTACCAAAATCGCTAGAATGATTGATAAATCGCAAGGCTAGATTCCCACGCAGTCCAAAGGGTGGATTGCCTAGCACGATATATTTTTTATGAGATATTTCGCTTTGCTCAATATGACAATGGTTGGGTATATGGCAAGCATTAGATTTTGTGCTAGATTTGTTCGCTTTTAGTTTGTTAGATTCTCTACTAGATTCGCCCTCTTTTGATTTACTAGATTTGCCACTAGATTCACACGCCTTTGGTGCAAATCCCAAAAAATTCTCACACAAAATCTCATCATTTTTGTATTCCAAATCAATCCCGATTCGAGACCCTTTTGGCATTAGCTCATAAAAGCTCAAATCCCCGCAACTAGGCTCGATAAAAGTGTATTGCGCTAAATTGATTTTGTGAATCTCTAAAAATTTGACAAAGCAATCATAGCAATATTTTGCCACTTCTTTTTTGGTAAAAAACTCATTATGTGAGCGAAAATCTATCTTTTGTAAGTCGTATTTGTTGCCTAGCAAAAAGTTTAAATCATATAGATATTCATTGGGGATTTTATTGGTAGCTTCCCACCGCTTCAAAGTGCCTGTGTGGAGGAAAAGTTTTTGTGCGATAATCTCTAGGGAATGCTCTAAGCGCAGTTCGTTATAGACGGCGGTAGC
>NZ_NXLN01000055.1:0-1282 GCF_003364135.1 Helicobacter sp. MIT 01-3238 | reverse complement strand
TGTTAGGTATTGCTTAGATTGCAAATATGTCTTGGTGCTAGCTACACCGATATTATTTATGGTATTTGCATATATAGATAGAGTATTTAGGGCATAAATGCTGCCTTGTGTATTCTCTAAAGTATCTACCCTCATAGAGAGTGTATTGCCTGCATAGATAGTTGAGCTAGTGTTTGTGATAGATTTTGCAAATATGCTTAGAGTGCTAGAAGCATAGAGCGAAGCAGTAGTGCTAGAAGTAGTGTGTGTAGTGTCAGTGATGTTTGTAGTATCTGTGGGATTTGTAGTGGGATAAGATGTGGTATCAGTGGTATTATATGGGGTAGTGTTTGCTGTATTTGTGGTGCTTATAGTGCTTTGAGTATTTGTGGAATTTTTAGTATCTTGGGTGCGCTGTAAAGTGGCATATATGGTGGGAGCTATGCTAGCTGCGTGATTTGTGGTGTTTGTGTTGTCTGTGTGAGTTATGCTATGGGCTATGGTATTTGAGTTTGATTGATTAGAATCATTAGATATATGTGATTGTGTAGCATTATGTGAGTAGAGTGCTTTACTTATCTGCTTGGTTTGATTGGCGGATTGGTTTGCTTGATTTACTTGATTTGCCTGATTTTCTTTTGTTGTTTGTGTTGCCTGATTTACTTGTGCTGTTTGATTTATTTCGTTTGTTTTTGTGGCGATGGATAATCTACCATTTATATCAATATAAAATCCATTATCGCCCTGTGTGTTTGAAGGAAGTGTAGCCATAGTGCCACTATTTTGCACCAAAGAGTGCTCATCACTTGCAATTAGATAGATAGAGTTTGCAAACACTCCTCCTAGATAAGCAATATCAAGGGCTAGGACTTCATTTGTGCTATTTGGCTGTGGTGCAATCTCTTGTGTGGATTCTTGATTAGATTTTTTGCTATTTTGTGGATTTGCATTAGCTTGCAAGCTTGGTTGCGCATTTGGATGCTGATTTCTTTGCAAACTTGTTTGTGCGGTATTTGATTGTGTGCTACTTTGCGGGCTTGTGCTAGTTTGCGGGCTTGTGCTAGTTTTGTCATTTATGGTATTTTTTGCATTTGGTGTGTTTGCTATTTGCAATGGTTGCCAAAGAAGCAACGCCCCCTTATCACTCAAAGATATATCATTGCTTCCTAGCAGTATGGAGAGATTATTCGCATAAAGTGCTTTATTGATTTTTAGGGATTTAGATAGAAGTGTGAGTGTGGTAGTGTTGCTAGCATTTAGTGAATCAATATTGATATGTCCTTTTTGCACTCGCAAAGATAGA
>NZ_NXLN01000054.1:0-1378 GCF_003364135.1 Helicobacter sp. MIT 01-3238 | reverse complement strand
CCCAGCAGTGCTAAATTTTCCACTCGCACCAGAGAAGTCAGTCAAAAAGCCGCTATTTAGCACACCTCTCTCTCCCACAGATAGATTGCCAGATACATTTCCTGTGATAGATAGTCGTGTAACTAGTGAGCCACCACCGATTTGGGCGATGTATTGCCCCACATTGCCTCCAGAGATAGTCCCAGAGATAGTAAGATTGCCGATAGTAGAGCTACCACCGATGATAAGGTGTGGCAATGTGCCTCCCACAGATAGAGAGCCGATATTTGAGCCAGAGACGGTTAGTCCTCTATTGAAATTACCTGTGTTTAGGCTTAGGCTTCGTAGAGTTGAGTTGGTTACAGAGATTCCTGCGTTGCCTATATTTGTGTTGGTGAAAGTAAAGCTAGTGTTTGGTGCATTAAAACCATTGAAATACACCTCTGTCGTCATTTGGTTTCCATTCCACCAATCGTTATTATTTTTGCTAAAAGTCGCGCTTATGTTTGTCTCATTTGTAGTGCCACTTAGATACCACCTTAGCTCGCGGTAGTAGTTGCCACTTGTGCGGTTTCCAAACTCTGTGCGGAGATTTGTCGTAGTGCCCGTGCAATCAACCCTAGCATATCTCCCCACTCCGTTTGAGTTTGCATCGCCTCTACTCCAATCCTCACTCCACCGACAAGCCGCCGCAGATATATCTAGCACACCACTAGCGATAATGCTAGCAGTAGCTAGAGATAGTCCTATGCGTTTGGGTTTGGATGGGGTGGTTGCGTGGGGTGCGCTGTTGGCAACTTCAAAAGCCCCCTCCCTTGCGGAGGGGGTTTGGGGGTGGGTATCTTTGGCAGATTTTGCACTTAGGGCAGAATCTGCTTTTGAGATACTTGCGAAGTTTGCATTGCTAGCAGTTGTGTTTTTGTTGCTAGCAGTTGCCGACTTTGCTTGAGAAGCGGAGGTGGTATCTACCCACCCCCTTACCCCCTCCGCAAGGGAGGGGGGAATTACAGATTGTCCCTCATAAGTGGAGGGGGAACTATGAGCTAGCCGAGATTTACTCTCTCTCTCTCTCTCTCTCTCTCTCGTTTATAGAGCTACCTTGCTGTGCTAGAAGCACTTGCCTTTGTTCTCTTTTCATTTTTGCTCCTTTGTGTTACTTTATTTGACTGCGTTTGTGATAAACGCAAAATCCATAAAGTGAAATCAAAATCTAGCTATTGTGAGCTAGATTCCTTTTTTAATCGCTTGTGATTTGGGTTGGATTTCACAAAGCTATAAAAAAGTCAAGGTAAATGATAAGTAAATGTAGCTTAAATAATCCTTAAATGAAATAAAAAAATCGCAAAATTTTGCAAAAAAAACCAAAAAAAAAAAAAAACGGCGAATTTTAGGGGGTTTG
>NZ_NXLN01000053.1:0-1475 GCF_003364135.1 Helicobacter sp. MIT 01-3238 | reverse complement strand
CATTTTCAAAGACAAATGACTTTCCTTGCTTTATGGTAAGTATGAGTTTATCTTTTGCAAAATCAAAGTGCAGATTCTCATAGATTTGTTGTTTAGGCATTACTGCACTCCTTGATTATTTAACAATCTATAATTATCACACCCCATTTGAAATCCCAAATCACAGGCTTTACCATAGTATTGCTAGTATTGCTTAGCAGTGGAACTATTTTGCCTTACCCCCTGTCCATTACCATAAAGCACACCTAAATTATTGCAAGCATCAGCATATTTCATATCACAGGCTTTTTTGTAGAGTTCTACTGCTTTATGATAGTCTTGTCGCACGCCTTCACCGTTATAATACATATTCCCTAAATTGTAACAACTACCCCTTGCTTGCAATTTATTACACACAATTTCATAGTATTTCTTTGCATTGTAATAGTCTTGCGAAAAATAATAAGTCTTTCCCAAAAGTATATATCCCCTATTATCCCCCAAAGCAATAGCTTTTTCAAAGTAGGGAATCGCCTCTCTATAACGCCCTGCTAAATAATAAACTACCCCTACAACAACACAATTACCTTTGCCATTTTCTATGTAGCACTGCTCCACACTTTTTAAACCATTGTTTATAAGTGCGTAGCACGCGCTTTTATCCTCATATTCAAAGCAATTATGCTCAGCTCTCCGCAACTCCTCCTCACTCATCGCACCCATTCCTACGCTCACCACACCTACCAAAATCCCACACGCTAGCACTAATTTTCTCATTTCATCTCCTTTTGTAGATTTTTCTTAGTCGTATCAATAGCATTATTAAAAGCATTGGATTTTCTTATGATTTCTAGTGCCTCAAATACCTTGTTAGCCTTTATGATTTTGACTGCACTTTTTACCCTTATCAGCGGTGAGCTAGCTTTTTTATCCCGCTCTTTGTCAAATATCATTATGGCTATTTCATTGGTGCTAAACCCAGCCTTGTGTAAGTCAAATATTTTTTCTATGTGCAGCAAGAAATACATTTTGCCTACACTTTCTAAGTTTGATTTAAGATTTTTTTTCTGTCATTTTTACACCTCTTTAGTTGTTTTTTGCACTTTTTACACTCATTGCCCAAAACCCGATACTACAAAAAAAAAAAAAAACAGAATACTAATGTGGGGAAGTGCGAGGGGATTTTGTGAGGATTTGTAAAATTGCAAGAATTTTGAAATGTTTGAAAAAGTTGTGGAAGTGGATTTTGTGGAGATTTTGCGTATATTTTGTGCGGAGTATGCTTTGAAGTCTTTGTGTGATGATTTGTAATGGATTTTGGGATTTTTTATATGGTTTGTTGTATTTTGTGTTTTTTTGTCATACTTAAGGTTTGGGACAAACCGAAGTATCTCAAAAAAAAAAAAAAATGTAAATTTACAAGAAGTGCTTTTTTGGATATTTCGCTTTTTGCAAAAGCTCACAATATGACAAATCCGCATTGAGATATTTCGCTT
>NZ_NXLN01000052.1:0-2249 GCF_003364135.1 Helicobacter sp. MIT 01-3238 | reverse complement strand
ATCCCTGCGTCCAGTGTATGGGATAAATATCGCATCTAGTTGGTCTATGACTTCAAAGTTATTATAGCCCTTATCTAGATTTTGCCCCTTAGATTGCTCGAGCGTTAGCTTAGCCATTTTTTCACGCACTTTGTCTAGCTTCTCTTGGTTTTTGCGCGTTTGCTTAGAAAACTTTGAGCTTCTATTTGTTAGGCGCGACATATCGTATTGAAGCAATCTTAGCTCTACTTCTTGGTTGTAGTATCTATCGCTATGGAATGTCTTTGTCGTCATCGTATCTAAGATATTTTGCGTATTGACAGTCCTACGCAAGCTAGATAGCACCAAAGCACGCATAAGGTTTGCTCCATAGCTAGTAGCGATGTCAGCTGATACAACAAAGCCTTTTTTGCCATTAGCGTCTGTGCCCTCATTTAGCGTAAGCCCTGTGCCCGGACGGAAGTAGCGAATGTCTAGTTTTGATAAGTCACTAGAATTTGCTGCATTTTTTACAACATTTTCAAATAGATAGACTTGGTTTGGCTGTATGTTATCTCCAGCGTTGATTACGATATTACCATTTATATTACCCTCGCTATCATATAGTGGAAGCCCTATTTGGTTATTTCCACCTAGTATGTGCTGTCCAGCGATTGTGCCATTATTCCAAGTGTTTGCATCGCCATCTATGGTGAGGTTTGCACTTAGCACACCGATGAAGTTCGTCCCAGCAGTGCTAAATTTTCCACTCGCACCAGAGAAGTCAGTCAAAAAGCCGCTATTTAGCACACCTCTCTCTCCCACAGATAGATTGCCAGATACATTACCTGTGATAGATAGTCGTGTAACTAGTGAGCCACCACCGATTTGGGCGATGTATTGCCCTACGCTGCCTCCAGAGATAGTCCCAGAGATAGTAAGCGAGCCGATAGTAGAGCTACCACCGATGATAAGGTGGCTAGTAGTGCCATTTCCGATAGTTATGCTACCGATATTTGAGCCAGAGACAGACACACCTCTATTGAAGTTACCGCTAGTGGTGATGCTTGCTAGGTTTGACCCTGTGGCAGACACACCGACATTGCCGACACTGTTGCTAGAGTTGTTGAAAGTAAAGTTAGTGTTTGGTGCACTTAAGCCATTGAAGTATACTTCTTGGACGAATTGACTGTTTTGCCACCACCTATTTGCTGTGGTAAAAGTCCAACTCACGGTTCTCTCACTTGTGCTACCACTTAGATAGTATCTTGTTTCGCGGTAGTAGTTTGAGCCTCTAAAAGCACTTTGTATGCTAGAGCTACCTGTGCAATCCACTCTCTCATATCGCCCCACTCCGTGTGAGTTTGCATCGCCTCTACTCCAGTCCTCACTCCACTGACAAGCCGCAGCAGATATATCTAGTGCCCCACTAGCGATAATGCTAGCAGTAGCTAGAGATAGTGCTAGGCGTTTGGATTTACTTGGCTTTCCTAAAGCCCCCTCCCTTGCGGAGGGGGTTTGGGGGTGGGTAAGTCTTTCGTCATTGTGCGCTGACTTTTCGTCATTGCGAGCAAATGCGCTAGCATTTGCGTGGCAATCTATAATGCCGACACTATAAGACGAAGTTTCGTCATTGCGAGGCAGTGGCGAAGCCACAACGAAGCAATCCATTTCTTTGTTTTGTGGATTGCCACGCTCGCTTTGCTCGCTCGCAATGACGAATGGGTTGTCATTGTTTGCTGATTTTACATTGTGTGCGTGGGGTGCGACTTCAAAAGCCCCCTCCGCAAGGGAGGGGGAACTGATTGGACTGCGCCCACTCGCAAGGGAGGGGGAACTATGAGCTAGCCGAGTTTTACTCTCTCTCTCTCTCTCTCTCTCTCTCGTTTATAGCGTTAATCGCGTTGAAATTTGCTTTTTTCATTTTGCATCTCCTTTCGTGTAAAATCTCGCTTTTTTAGATTTTGGTTTGGCGAGATTACTTTGTCAAATGAAAAAGTAAATAAATGATAAACAAATATTTCTTAAATATTCCTTAAGTGGTGTAAAATTTTTGTAAATTTTTACAAATCGTAGCACAAAATCAGTGCAAATATAGGGAATCAAGTGTATTTGTGCGATTTGACAAACTCCAAAAAAAAAAAAAAAAAAAAAAAAAAAAAAAGCGGAGAGTAAAAAGTAAATTTTAAAAAAAAAATACATAGTAAGTGTCTATGATTTCAATAACAACTGTTACCATCCCAGATGACCTTTAATTATGGAAACAACAAACCTCTTTTCCATACAAACTA
>NZ_NXLN01000051.1:0-2415 GCF_003364135.1 Helicobacter sp. MIT 01-3238 | reverse complement strand
ATTTATGCCCTAAATACTCTATCTATATATGCAAATACCATAAATAATATCGGTGTAGCTAGCACCAAGACATATTTGCAATCTAAGCAATACCTAACACAAGGAAATCTAAAACAAGTGGGCGATAAGCATTTTTGGAGGAGTGTATATACAGATGAGCTAGATAGCTTTAGCCCAAGTATCATTGCTTCTAGTGGCGATACTTACATACTAGCCCACACACTTAGTAATCACAATAGCTACATAAGTGCTAGTAATATCCTAGAAATACAAGCAAAAAATTCTAGCAACACGCAAACACAAGCCTATCAAAAAGTCATTGATAATGGTGTGGAAGTAAGGAATTATCAATATACTTATTGGAAAAATTATGCAGGTGTTAAAGGTATTGTATGTGCGGCTCTTACATTTGGGATATGCAATATTAGAGAGCTTCGCACCGCAACAGCACAAGGAGTTTTTACTTATGCTCCACCACGCTCTATTAGTAAGATTGAGCTAGATTTCCCTACATTAGAGAGCCAACTAGAACCAAACATAGCAAGACTAAATGCAGGCATTGCAAATGAGTATGCCAAATATATACACTCTACGCGTTTAAGCCCCGCTACAAATCAATCAAACACTATAAATTCCACAAACAATGCAAACTATCCAAATCACTCATTCAACCCAAACCACCAAAACAACACAAACAACGCAAATGCCATAAATCAACTAGGTAGCATAAATACCATAAATACCACAAACACTATCAACAACACAAGCAATATAGGCAACACAAGCAACACAAATACTACAAGCTATCCAAACACTACAAATACACCAAATGCCACAAATGACATAAACGAGCTAGCAAACCATTCAAATGCTTCATTCTCTACAAGTGCGTTTGATAGTGGTAGATATGATGATAGAGAATCTTTTGTTCGCTCTAGCTATTTTTATCATCAGTTTGCTAGTAGGGATTCTAGCCAAGCAAAGATTTTTCTAGCAAATTTGGATTTGGAATCTAAAGCGATTTTTTATAACTCTAGTGCGTTTCTTAGTAATGCCCTAGATACGAAAATACTTAGCAACTCCCAAGCAAATCATCTAAAATCTTTGCTACTTCATAAGCATTATCATACTAATCAGTATAGCTACAACCCAAGCAATGATATGTATAGCCACACTATTTCTAGTGTATCTAGCAATGTGCCAAATAATGTGCTTAATAACACACACAACGACATATATGGCAACGCACTCAATAACACACGCAATAGCACTTACAACGACATATATGGCAATATATACAACAATACTTTCAACAACACTACTAATAACACACACAATGATAACACACTCAATAGCACACTCAATAGCGCACACAATAGCACAAATAATCTTACACATTCTTTGAAATATAGTGATTCTATAAGCCCTGCTTTATCGCCCTTTGCTAGCTCCATAGGATTTAGTGGGGATTTTATATCCCTGCATTCACACACTTTTAGCAATGGCTCTACACTGCAAGGAAATGGGATAAGCCTGCATACAAGCGAGGCTTTAGCGCATTTAGGAGATATAAAAGCAAAAGACATTGTGCTGCAAAGTGATGGCACACTCTATATAGGCGGAGGAGATATACAAGCTAGTGATAAAGCCTACTTGCAAGCAAAGCATATCAGCATAGATTCTCTCATCACTACTACTAAGGGCTATACACCCACCACACAAACTATACTTGCACCTGCTAGATATGCTATTAGCACAAATGCTTCAAGTAGCTTATATCCATTTGCCTTGTCATCTAGCGCAAATCACACTAGCGCAAATCACTATCCAAATCAAGCAAGCTACCTAAATCATACAAGCCATACAAGTCAAATAAACCACTCAAACTATGCAAACCACTCAAGCTACACAAACTATGCAAGTTATCCAAACTACACAAACCAACTAGGCACAAGCCTTACCCCACTTCATAGCATAGATTCTATCTACGCTACTTCTAAGCTAAAGGCTGGCTCACTTTTTTTACACGGCATAGATTCTGCCTCTATTTCTAGTGCAGATTTAAGCGCAGATGATAGTATCTCTATTAGCTCAAGCACATTGCGCTTAAGCACTCAAGCATTGCATTCTACCTACAAAGACTCATATCAAACGCGTAAATCTACCACTCACTTAGGCACTACACTTAGTGCAAATAGCATATCTCTAAGTGCAAAAGATTCTCTAAGCCTAGCAAATGCTAGCTTGAAAGCTAATGAGAGCATATCTTTGCACTCAAAGGGCAATATCTCCCTAGATAGCACCACAGATACGCACTATGCTACTTATACGCACCATAGCACTAAGGAGCATTTTTTCTACTCCAAAGACACCACTACCACCACCACGACACAAAGTGAGGTGCAAGGGGGGAGT
>NZ_NXLN01000050.1:0-3221 GCF_003364135.1 Helicobacter sp. MIT 01-3238 | reverse complement strand
TGTTAGGTATTGCTTAGATTGCAAATATGTCTTGGTGCTAGCTACACCGATATTATTTATGGTATTTGCATATATAGATAGAGTATTTAGGGCATAAATACTACCTTGTGTATTCTCTAAAGTATCTACCCTCATAGAGAGTGCATCTCTTGCATAGATAGTTGAGCTAGTGTTTGTGATAGATTTTGCAAATATGTTTAGAGTGCTAGAAGCATAGAGTGAAGCAGTGGTGCTAGAAGTAGTGTGTGTAGTGTCAGTGATGTTTGTAGTATTTGTGGGATTTGTAGTGGGATAAGACGCGGTATCAGTGGTATTATATGGGATAGTATTTGGGGGGCTTGCTGTATTTGTATTGCCTATATTGCTTGTGTTGTTGATAGTGTTTGTGGTATCTTTGGTATCTTGAGTGCTGTGTAGAGTGGTGTATATGGTGGGAGCTATGCTAACTGTGTGATTTGTGGTGTTTGTGTTGTCTGTGTGAGTTATGCTATGGGCTATGGTATTTGGGTTTGATTGATTAGAATCATTAGATATATGTGATTGTGTGGCATTATGTGAGTAGAGTGCTTTACTTATCTGTTTGGTTTGATTGGTGGATTGGTTTGCTTGATTTTCTTTTGTTACTTGATTTGCTTGATTTTCTTGTGTTGTTTGTATTACTTGATTTATTTCGTTTGGTTTTGTGGCGATGGATAATCTACCATTTATATCGATATAAAATCCATTATCGCCCTGCATATTTGATGGAAGTGTAGCCATAGTGCCACTATTTTGCACCAAAGAGTGCTCATCACTTGCAATTAGATAGATAGAGTTTGCAAACACTCCTCCTAGATAGGCAATATCAAGGGCTAGGACTTCATTTGTGCTATTTGGCTGTGGTTCAATCTCTTGTGTGGATTCTTGTGTAGATTTTTTGCTATTTTGTGGGTTTGCATTAGTTTGCAATCTTGGTTGCGCATTTGGATGCTGATTTCTTTGCAAACTTGTTTGTGTGGCATTTGATTGTGTGCTTGAGTGTGGGCTTGTGCTACTTTTATCATTTATAGTATTTTTTGCATTTGGTGTGTTTGCTATTTGCAGTGGTTGCCAAAGAAGCAACGCCCCCTTATCACTCAAAGATATGTCATTGCTTCCTAGCAGTATGGAGAGATTATTCGCATAAAGTGCTTTGTTGATTTTTAGGGATTTAGATAGAAGTGTGAGTGTGGTAGTGTTGCTAGCATTTAGTGAATCAATATTGATATGTCCTTTTTGCACTCGCAAAGATAGATTGTGCCTTAGCTGCTCTTGTAGTGATTGGTGGGATTGTAGTGATTGGGTAGAATTAGCATTGCTTAAGGCATTTGTTGTATTGTTGTTTGGCGTATTTGTATTATCTATGTTGTTTGCATTATTTTTGTTATTTGTGATATTTATATTGTTTATGCTATTTGTGGCATTGGTGTTTATCGTATTATTGTTTAGCCATTTCTCATTCAAAGCTAGTTTGTCCTCTATGAGGGCTGTGCTTAAGGCTAGATTTGCTACATTGCTAAACCCACAAGATTTGCATACGATTCCATTTGGGTTTGCTATAAGCACACTTGCTTTATCCCCTGCGACTTCAAGCATTCCTAGCAAGTATGAGGGATTTGCAGAGGTTACTTGGTTTAGGATAAGAGAAGCACTGAAATCTTTTAAGTGTGGGTTTGAGCTAATAAACCCTGCTAGATGAGTAGAAGTAATAGATTGCAAGGAATTATTTAGTATAGCTCCTTTGGGCTTAATGTTGAAATCTATGTAGTGATTATTTGATATGCCTTTGGCATTTGGTGTAGTGATATTGATGATTTCTATGTTGTTTGGGGAGTGGGTAATGCTAGGGGATAAAAAGCGGGTAGAAGTATCAGGTGTGATAGGGAGGGAATCTAGTGATTCTAGCTTGCTTGGCAAGCTAGAATCTAAGCTAGGATATGACAAATGTGAATCTTGCAAGTGCTGTGCTGGGGAATCTAGTAAGGTAGAATGTAATAATGTAGATTCTAGTTGATTTGTATTGGATTGTGGGGAATATAGCGAATGTGGGGAATGTAGTAAGGTAGAATCTTGCGAAGTAAAATCTAATAAAGCAAAATCTTGTGAGTTAAAATCTAGGGATTTTAGTTGGTTTGGTGGGGAAGAATCTAGTAAGGTAGAATCTTGTAGGGCTTGTGGGGAAGAATCTAATGCAATGAAATCTAATAATGTAGATTCTAGTTGATTTGGCAAACTAGATTCTAAGCTAGGTATGCTAGGCTTTGGCAGGGAATCTAGTGAGGAATCTAGCAAAGAGTCTAGCTGACTTGGTTGGTTTATCGGTGGTGGTGGTTGTAGTGTAGTTGCTTGTGAAGCTAGTAGTGGTTGTTGCACTTGTGGTGATTGTGCTAAATCAATCTGTGGAGTGATAGAAGCACTATGCTGTATTGCTTCAAGTGGTGTAGTGATTGATTGTAGTGATTGTGGTGTGTCAGGCTGTGGGGCAAGTGGTGGTGTGGCTACTTGCAATGTGCTTGGTGGTGGTGTGGTTGAATGTAGCGCAGTTGGTTGTGGTGGAATTATTTGTGAAGTAGGTGGTTGTGGTGTGGGGATTTGCTCTACTAATGCACTTGAATGAGGTAGGGTTGATTGGGTTGTGTGGGGCTTAGATGAGATTACTTGTGCTATCTCTAAAGGCTGTGGTGCATTATCTAGTGCATAAGCGCAAGGTGTGGCGATTAGATGAGCGCAGATAAAAAGCGAGATACACTGCCTTTTATATTGCTTTAGCTTACTTTTATTTAGATTGCTTGGTTTGGAGTGAATTAGGCTAGATAGTGTTAGATTATTTGATTTTAAGTTACTTGGTGTTAGAGTATTTGACTTTAGGGTATTTCGTTTTAGATAACTTTGAAGTATTTTTTTGTGGCTATGTGTTTGTGTATGTCCTTGTTTATGCTTTACGCGTGAGAAATAGCCCAAAATCAAGTGGCATAGAGTAAAGTAGCCTAGACATACGAAATATGCAAAATGCCTCAAATGATATTCCTTATTTTTAAAACCTTTTTATAAGGCTTCTTATTTGTTTTACAACTATTTTTTATAGTGCAATTTAATTTAGTATTAACAACACTCCCAATCTTTAGCTAGAATCTCTTAATACTTTTATGCAAATTATGTGAAATCTTTTTTTAGAGATTTGGTGGGGTGTTGGGGTTTTTGGG
>NZ_NXLN01000004.1:0-117596 GCF_003364135.1 Helicobacter sp. MIT 01-3238 | reverse complement strand
ATATTGGTTTGGCGAGATTATTTTGTAAAATAAAAAAGAAAAAAAATGAAAAAAAAATATTTTTTAAAAATTCCTTAAGGGGTGTAAAATTTTTGTAAATTTTTAAAAAACGTAGCAAAAAATAAGAGAAAAAAAAGGGAAACAAGTGTATTTGGGCGATTTGAAAAAAAAAAAAAAAAAAAAAAAAAAAAAACGATGAAAAAGTGGGGAGAAACGATGAAATTTGGTAAGGAAAGTGGGGGGTGGATATGGGGGGAATGAGAAAAAATGATAGGGAAAAGACGATGAGAGATAACAAAAAGTGGCGAGAAATATAGAGAAAGTTTTATTAGGGAATGATAAAAAGTGGTAAAAGTGATAAAAGTGGTTAAGAAAAATAGAGGAGATTCTATGAGTAATGAGGAAAATGAGTGGTGGAAAATAATGAGAAAAATGAGTGTGGATATGTGTCGGTATTTATTATGGTTTTGTGTATTTTTTATTACCCACCCCCTTTATCCCCCTCGTGCTAAGGGAGGGGGAAATAACATTATGCCCACCCACTTTGTCATATTGAGGTTTCGTAGAAACCGAGATATCCAAAGGATTTTGCACATTTGTGTTTGCATTTTTGGATACTTCGCTTCGCTCAGTATGACAAGAAATGGAATCTTTTGAGATATTCTTTGAGATACTTCGGGCTACGCCCTCAGTATGACAAACTGCGGAGTTTGCTTTTCCTAAAGCCCCCTCCCTTAGCGCGATGATTTGTGTGTGGAATGGTATAATGTGCTATACTTAGGGGGTTTTATAATCTAGATTTTTACTAGATTTTACAATTCAAAGCACAAAAACATAAAACCAAAAGCACACAAAATCCAAAAATCAAAGGATAAAAAATGGCGCAAAATCCCCCAAAATCTAATCAAAACCTTAATCAAGATTCTAGTCAAACTCCTCCCAAGCGTGTCATCGCCACGCAAGAAGCACTAGCACTTATCTCTCGCCTGATACAAAAAAACAACCAAGAACATAACCAAGAAACTAAAAACTCCGACAAACAAAGTAGCCAAATCATCTTTGTCCAAAGCGGTGGCTGCTGTGAGGGAAGCGTGCCGATATGCACGCTAAGAGGTGATTTTGCGCTTGGGGAGGCTGACATACTCATCGGCAATATCGGCGGGGCGGGCTTCTATCTACACCAAAGTATGCTAGAGTATTACAAAAGCACACAGCTTATCATAGACGCAAAAGAGGGATTTGGCAGTGAATACTCACTAGAATACGGCAGTGGCTGGAAGTTTGAGCTATCTCTTAGGCTATTTAGCGATGAGGAAATCGCATTGCTTGAAAGGTGATTTTGCAAAGATTTTTGCGAGTTTTTTTTAGCAAGGCTTTTTAGCGAAGTTTTGGCGTGGCTTTTTTAGCAGTGCTTTTTGGCAATGTCAAAACTACGCGCTGCTTTGTGATAGCACATAATGCTACTTGCATAGCTACTACTGCATAGTTTCCCTCACTTCCGCATCAAGCATAGCTATGCTTTCATATTCGTTTAAGTCCTTGCTTTTGCTCTCAAACCGCTCTAGCGCACCAAAGACAATCCTAGCTATCTCGCCAAAGGCTATCTCATCGCGCAAAAATTTATAAATCGCCACCTCATTTGCAGCATTTACCACTACGCCTAGTTTTGGGTTTTCTAGTAGCGTGTCTTTTAGCTCCCATAGCGGATAGCGCGCACGCTCGATATTCTCAAAGCACAAAGCCCCTAGTGCACTCAAATCAAGCGAATCTAGGATTTTGCCAGAGCGTGCCTTTGAGCTATCTAGCGCATAAGCTATGGGTAGCGACATATCAGGCAGGGCAAAATGCGCTGTGGTGCTACCATCTACAAACTCCACAAGCGCGTGGATACTCGAGCTACGCTCGATAAAAGCACTCACTTCCTTGCACCCAAAAAGCCAATACGCCTCAAGCACTTCAAATAGCTTGTTTGCCATACTTGCAGAATCTATGGTGATTTTTTGCCCCATTTGCCAATTTGGGTGCTTGAGGGCTTGCGCTTTGGTAGCACAAGGGATAGATTCTAGCTTCATATCGCGAAACGCCCCACCACTTGCAGTAATGATAAGCCTTTTGATATGTTGGGCTTGATTATCCGCGCTTTGATTACCCTCACTTTGATTGCCAATGCCTTGATTACTCAAACTTTTGTTACTTTGGCTAGAACCATTTGGATTTTTTAGCAAATACCACAGCCCAAAATGCTCGCTATCAATAGGCGTAATCGCACTTCTATCAAGTAGCCAGCCACCAGCAACTAGGGATTCTTTGTTTGCTAGGGCGAGTTTTTTGCCACATTTTTGAGCGTGAAGCGATGGCAGTAGCCCCGCAAACCCCACAATCCCATTTAGCACAAACCCACTCTCACACCCCTCTATCATCTCACACATTTCGCTCTGCCCTACAAACACTTGTGCACCTTGTGGCTCTAGCTTGTCCAAATCTTCCCTAAAAGCAATAGCGACTTTTTTTGGCTTGTATCGTGCAATTTGGGCATTTAGCAGGCTGATATTTCGCCCTGCTGCTATTGCCTCTATGCGCTTGCCAAACTTGCAAGCAATCTCTAAAGCACGCACACCTATCGTGCCTGTGCTTCCTAGTATAATCATCTATGAAGCCTTACAATGCCCCAAAAAGCGCAGGGCTTATACTATCTCCCCCAAGCAAAAACGACAGCGCGAAATACATACCAATCGCCCCAAACAACAGCGCGTCAAGCCTATCTAAAATCCCTCCGTGTCCGGGCAAAATACTACCAGAATCTTTTACCCCTGCCATTCGCTTCAAATAGCTCTCATACAAATCCCCAAACACTCCACAAACCCCCACAAGTATGCTAAGCAAAATACACACAAAAAAATTCACACCCAATGCCCAAATCCCAACGACACTCCCCACCACCACACAAAATGCAAGCCCGATAATCACGCCCTCAATCGTTTTTTTGGGCGAAGTGGGACTAAAGGGGGTTTTGCCAAACAATCTCCCACCAAAATACGCACCAATATCACACAAAGCCACGATAACAATAAGCCACAAAATGCCAGCCAAGCCAAAATCCTCATATATGCTATACAATGCCAAAAACGGAATACTAGGATAAATAAATGGCAAAATATTTTTGGGAGCAAGGGTTTGCTTAAAAGCGAGATAAGAAGACATAGCCATACACGCTGTGATACCACAGATAACGGGGTTTGAACTAAAAAACGCACATATCCATACAAAAGTAGCGATGACATAGAGATATGCCTCATCATTGATATTATATAGATTTAGGCTTTCTTTAAATCCTAGCAAAAACAGCACTCCAAGAGTTGCCCACATAAGAAAGGAGTTGTTTATATACATTAGCAATGCCACAAATGCGATGAGTAGCACACCTGTGATATAGCGAGCCTTGTCTTTTTTGAGCATTTCTATGAAATTAGACATTTATATCCTTAGGAATTTTGGTGTTTAGGATTTTGTGTTGCTGAAATTGCTAAAAAATCGTAGTATTATACCAAAGAAAATAAATAAGCGATAAAAGCAAAATCCACACACGCAACATAAAATAATGCTATGTCAAAAATAGTGTGCCAAAACCTAAAAGGAGTGCTTATGAGAAAACCACCGCTAGCAAAACCGCCACGCAAAAACACAAAACCTACAAAATTTACAATTTCCAAAAATTCTACAAAATCTGCCAGCCACGAAAATGGCAAAATCACTATAAAACCAAATAAAAACCCCCGCGCAAAAAGCGTCCTAAAAAGTAAAAAATATTATGAAAATTTCATAAAAAAAAGTGTGAGATTTTTGCAAAAAGAAGCAAAAAAGCGCGGTGTAGAAAACTTCGTAGTGGGGCTTAGTGGCGGGATAGATTCTGCAGTGGTGGCTTGCCTTTGCAAAATGGCGACAAAAAAGCAAAAAACGCCAAAATATCCAAAAAAAAGCAAGCTATCAAATGGCACTCCTAGCAATGTTTTTGCCCTCGCGCTTCCCTCGCTTAGCTCAAGTGAGAAATCACTAGAGCACGCAAAAGAGCTAGCCACAAAATTTGATTTGCCTCTAGAGATTTTGCCTCTAGAGCATTATCAAAATGCCTTTTTGCAAACTCGCTCAAATAGCACTATGAGAGATAGCACTCACAAAAAGCCATTGCCACTTGAAATGGGCAATTTTTGTGCAAGGATTAGAATGGCACTTTTGTATGACTACTCTGCGCAAAAAAAGGCTATCGTCATCGGCACTAGCAACAAATCCGAGCTAATGCTTGGATATGGGACGATTTTTGGGGATTTGGCCTGCGCGATAAACCCTATTGGCTCGCTGTATAAAAGCGAGATTTTTGCCTTAGCCAAAATCCTAAAAATCCCAGATTCCATCATCTCTAAGCCACCAAGCGCGGAGCTATACGCAGGGCAAAGCGATGAAGCCGAGCTAGGATTTAGCTATGATAAAATCGACATTGTGCTAGAAGCGATATGTGAGAAATACGGAGACTTTAGAGAGGTAAAAAATTTCCAAAAAATCGACATAAAAACCTTGTGTGATAAAAATCCAAAAGACATAGTCAAAATGGCAAAAAACCGCATAACCCAAAATCTATTTAAACGCACACTGCCTAAAATCTTTGTGCCTTAGATTTTGCGAGTTTGGCAAAATTTATCACAAAATCTAGTAAAAATTTGCTTGGAAAAAATATGAAACAAGATTCCCCTCACAAAAAAATGCAAGATTTTAAAATGCAGGATTTTTTGGATAGTTATTTTTATAAGCCAAATTTTTTTCAAAAAATTCTAGCTTTTGCTCTTTTGCCTATTAGCTTTGTGTATTTGTGTGTAGCGACTTGTAAGCGTAAGTTTTGGCGTTTGGGGATTTTGGCGTTTGGGGGCGAGAATTTGTCTCTTGGTGTTTTTGCAAAATTTTTTGGCACAAAAAATTTTGGCGTGCCTATCATTTCAGTGGGAAATATCATCGCAGGCGGCAGTGGCAAAACACCTTTTATCATCTATCTAGCGCGGTTTTTGCTATCCAAATATTCAGTCAAAATCTGCATAATCTCACGCGGATATGGCAGAAGTAGCAAAGGGCTTGTATGGGTAGCAAAAGATGGGCAAATATGCGCTAGCGTGCAAGAAGCAGGCGATGAGCCCTACCTCATCGCAAAAAGTTTGATAGCCCAGCAAAACCTGCAGCAAGACACCAAAAAAGACACCCAAAAATGCTTGCAAAAAATATCCCTCATCGTTTGTGAAAACAGAGAAAAAGCCATAACAGAAGCTATCAAAAATCAAGCAAAAATCATCTTACTTGATGATGCTTTTAGATTTTGCTTTGATAAATTTGATATTATTTTGCGTCCTAGCAAAGAGCCGTATTTTGGGTTTTGTTTGCCAAGCGGGCTATATAGAGAATCTATCCGTGTCTATGACACATACACGCAAAAAAATGATGTGCAAAAAAAATGTCTGCAAAAAAACGCAGGACAAAAAAATATGTCAAAAAATATCACACAAAAAAATTTGGCGCAAAAACACTACCCTTTGGGAATCATACTCAAAGAGGGGGTAGATTTTGTGCGAAAAGTGCGCGTGGATAATCCTAGCTCCAAAATGCTCCTACTAACTGCGATAGCAAACCCATCTAGGTTAGAATCTTTTTTGCAAGACTACTCCCAAAACATACTAGGCAAAATCACGCTAAAAGACCACGCTACTTTTGAAAAAGACGCGTGTGAGAAGTGGCTAAAATCTAGCGGTGCGACTTCTATCCTTACCACGCAAAAAGACGAAGTCAAGCTAGAATCTTTTGGACTTCCGCTTAGTGTTATGAAGCTAGATTTGGAGGTAAAAATAGAAGCACTAGAGCCAATCATAAACTACATAGATACGACTTTAGGCACAATTTTGGATACAAATCCAAAGTTAGATACAAATTTAGACATAGATTTAGACGCAAAATAAAAAACTTTCGATAAAAATATTTCGCAAGATTTTTGAAAAACCTAGCTTATTTTTTACAATTCTTTTTAGATTTTACTTCAAATTCTCTAGCATTTTTTGATATGCCGCCTTTGTCCCTGCACGAGGTGTGCTACATAGACTTACAAGCACTATGGCGATACTTGCACATATAAATCCCGGCACGATTTCATAGATGGGGAAATTTAGAGCACTTGCCAAGAAATTTTTATACACCACGACAACCACCGCACCCGTTATCATTCCGCATATCGCACCACTTCGCGTCATTTTGCTCCAAAATAGCGAAAAAATCATTACAGAGCCAAAGCTCGCGCCAAACCCAGCCCACGCATACGCCACTATGCTTAAAATGCTTGAATTTTTATCCGTAGAAATCACAAAGGCGATGAATGCCACAAGCAAAACCCCAGCCCTGCCTAGATTCATAACCGTTTTTGAGCTTGCGTCTTTGCGAAATACGCGCTTATAAAAGTCCTCTGCGATAGTCGAGCTAGACACTAGCAGCTGCGAGCTAGCCGTGCTCATAACGGCAGCTAGTATGGCAGAGAGTAAAATCCCCGCTATCCACGGATTAAATAGTAGTTGGCTCATAACGATGAAAATCTTTTCAGGGTCATTCAAACTTAGCTCAAATTTATACACATAAGCAATGCCTAAAACACCGATAAAGCAAGCCCCAAGAAGCGAAATCGCCATCCACGAAATGCCTATAATTGTCGCTAGCGGAATCTCTTTTGTGCTACGAATCGACATAAATCGCACGAGTATATGAGGCTGCCCAAAATATCCTAGCCCCCACGCAAGTGCGGATATGATACTTATCCAGCCGACACTTTCAGTTATACCCATAGATAGCGCACTTGGCTTGATTTCTCGCACGATATTCATCGCCTCGCCAAATCCTCCTAAATGATATAGCATCACCACAGGGACGACTATAAGCGCACTCATCATAAGTAGCCCTTGAATTAAATCTGTCCAGCACACCGCTTTATAGCCACCCAAAAATGTGTAAGCCACGATGATTAGCGCACCTGTGGTAAGGGCGTATTCATAGCGCAAGCCAAAGGTGCTCTCAAATAGCTTTGCCCCACTTACTAGCCCGCTTGAAACATAAAAAGTGAAAAACACCAAAATCACCACCGCGCACACCACGCGCAAAATATGCCTATCATCATCAAAGCGCGTTTCAAAATAATCAGGTATGGTTATGCTATTTGCCACCACGCTTGTGTAGATTCTAAGTCTCTTTGCGACAAATGCCCAATTTAGCGTAGCCCCGATAGTAAGCCCTATGGCGATATAGCTCTCTATAAATCCACTCACATACAATGCCCCAGGCAGTCCCATAAGTAGCCACCCACTCATATCGCTTGCCCCTGCGCTTAGAGCTGATACCACAGGTCCAAGCGAGCGCGAGCCCAAAAAATAATCCTCCGTATTTTTGTTTTTCTTAAAAAAATAAAACCCAATGTAGAGCATCAAAGCTGAATATGTGATAAACATTATGGCGATTTCTGTGCTGATTTTTACAACTTCCATTTCTTTTGCTCCTTTTATTTTATTAGATTCTGCGACTTGCTAGATTCTTACAGATTCTATTCCACGAATACCTAGATTTCCGTAGCGATGATAAGAAATACTCAAAGACTTTTCATTGTGATAGTAGAGTAGCTCAAAACGCCCATTTATGAGCGGTTTGGGAGAGATGATGATTTTGGCATTTGCCGAAGCACTCTTATAGATTATGTCATTTTTATCTGCCTTTGCGTGATAGCGCACTCGCTCAAAATCTGGGATTTTATCTGCAAAATCTTTTGCACTCTCTTTGATAAAATCTGCCTTCAATCCCAAATCATCATAAATCGCAAAGTCTAGCGCAAAATCGCTACTTACAAGCAGTGGAATCCCCAAAGTATTTGCCCCGATAATCACGCCTAAAATATCGCTTAGCTCATCATCTGCGCAGATTCTATACGCCATATTTTTGATTTTGGTATAAGAAAAGAGATTTTCCTCCCCGCGAATACCGACATAATCCTTTGCCAAATCAAACTCATTTGCTTTGTGATATGCGTAGCTTTGCGCCATTAGAAGCGCGGTTTGTAGGGCTTCTTTTTGGCTAAACTTATCTTGTGCTAAAAGTGCTTCTATGTTTTTGCTAATGGGATTTTGCGCTAAATTGCTATCGGCTTTATTTTGTGAAATATCCAAAAATTGCGTAATATAGTTATAAATCCCTACTTTGCGTCCAAAGCCTATGGCAGATTTTTTTATCCCACCAAAAGGCTGACGCAATACAATCGCCCCTGTGGTGGGCTTATTTATATAGATATTGCCCGCTTCAATGTGGGTGTGAAAATACTCCCACTCTCGCTCATCTAAACTCTCAAATCCAGCCGTAAGCCCATAGCCTGTGGAATTTACTATTTCAATAGCGTGTGGCAAATCCCTAGCGCACATTACCGATAAAATCGGTGCAAAAAGCTCGGTTGTGTGCGTAAAATCCCCCTGTTTTGTGCCGTATTTGATACAAGGGGTCATTAGATATTCGTTGTTATCGATAAATTTCGGTGGCAAAGCCCACTCTTCATAAGATTCTAGCTCATTTATCGCCTTTTTAATTTTATCATTTGGCTTATCAGCTAACGCGCTAATTTTATTTTTCAAATCAAAAGGCGAGCCAACATTTAGCGATTTTGTCGCATCAAGCAATGCTTTTTTAAACTCTTTATCCTCATAGACTTCCTTTTCTAGCACGAGCAAGGAAGTAGCGGAGCATTTTTGCCCAGAATTTGAAAAGGCGGAGTGAATGATATTTTTTATCGCTGCTTCTCTATCTGCCATTTTACTAACTATGGTTGCGTTTTTGCCCCCTGTTTCAGCACTTAGCATAAGCGTAGGATTTGCTTTTAGCATTGCATAAGCCGTATCCTCTCCCCCTGTCAAAATCGCGCATTTCACGCTTTCATCACCCAAAAGATACTTGCTAATATCACTGCCATTGCTTGGCAAAAATATAAGCGCGTCTTTTGGAATCCCAGCTTCCCAAAAGCACTCACATAGCTTGTATCCTGTAAGAGTTGATAGCGATGAGGGCTTATAAATCACTACATTGCCCGCTGCCAAAGGTGCTACAATCGTCCCAGCAGAAATGCCTATGGGAAAATTCCACGGAGCGATTGTTACGCAGATTCCCTTTGCTTTAAAATTCGTGTTTGGATTCTGCAATTTTAACGCGTCTAATGAATGTGGATAAAACTCCACAAAATCTATTGCTTCGCTTACTTCGGCATCCACTTCGGCAAATGTTTTGCCAACTTCCCTTGCGGCTATGCCGATGAGTTCGCCTCGCCTTTGCCTTAGATTCTGCGCGACATTTGCCAAAATCTCATAGATTTCAGCGTGGCTTTTTTGTGGGAATTGTGATTGTTTTGCTACACTCAAAGCCTTTTTTATTTCACTCTCCCCTGCTAAATGCACGATTCCTATTTTTTCGCCCTTGATTTTTTCAAATACTTCCATTGCTACAAGGCTTTTATCTTTTATCTCCGCTCCCATAACAGGATAGATTTCAAGCCCTTTTAGATGTTCAAAATCCTTTTTTATATCCTGCGCCCACGCCCTATTTTGTGGCAAGATAAAATCCGTGTCGCTTTCATTGTCAAATTTTTTGCTAAAAAACGAGCCTTTTATTTTGATTCCTTTGTCTCGCTCATTTAGGCGATTTTGGATTCTGCGAGTGGAGTTATCAAGCGATTTTATACCTTTTAGCGAATCCAAAAATAGCTCTTTTTGCGCATTGTAGGCACTAGAATCCACTTTTAGATTGAAAAAATGTCGCATAAAATTATCCTCGCTCGTGTTTTCATCAAGCCTGCGCACAAGATAGGCTATGGCGTTGTTGAAATGCGCTTCATCACACACGGGCGCATAAAGTATGAGATTATGTAGCTTTGAAAGCTCGCACGCACATTGCAAACTCATACCCTCTAACATTTCAAAGGTAAAGTATTCAAGCGCGCCCGCCTCACTTATGCGCGTGTAAGCATAAGCGATTTCAAAGATATTATGACTAGCTATGCCGATATTGATGAATTTAAAATTCTCATTTTCAAGGACAAAATCAAGCATTTTGTTATAGTTGCTATCTGTGTCTATTTTGCGCTTAAAAGTCGGCAACGCCCAGCCTTTTTGACTTGCGATGGTTTCCTCACTCTCCATATTTGCGCCTTTGACAAAGCGGATTTTGATAGGTTGCATTCCGCTTTGAATGCGCTTCTTTGAGAAAGCGAAAAGTTTTTTAAGATATTCAAAAGAATCAGGAATATAGGCTTGAAGCACGATGCCAGCCTTTATATCAAACTTGCTAATGCTCTCCATAAACGCCGCAACTGTCAGCTCTAAATCTCTAAATTCCTCCATATCTAAATTGATAAATTTTGGTATGCCCTGTCTTTTTTGCTCGCTCAAAGCTATTTCATAAAGATAATCAAGCCTTTTTACCACCTCATTTTTAGAATACTCAAAATCAATGATATTGATTTGCGAAAAAATCGTAGTGATTTTTATGGAAATGTAGGTGATATAATCGCTTTTTATGGCTTCTTCATACTTTGCGATTCTATACGCGCTCTCAGCCTCGCCTAGCACTTCCTCGCCGATGAGGTTGATATTTAGCGTGATATTTTCCTGTGCCCTTTTTTGTGAATGCGCCTTTAATGTGCGCGAATCTAACACGAGCGATTTTGTATCATCGCGCAAATGCTTGACAAAAAAAGGCACGCTAAATTTGGGCGCGAATCTGCCAAAATTTAAAAAAGCAAAAAGCAAAAATTTCTCAAAAGGCGTGAAAAAATCCGCTATGCCGTATTTAGCCAGAGTATGAGCGATAAACTCAAAACTTACACTAGCATCTTTTGTGCGAAATGCCCTATCAAGTAGCTCGATTAGCATTATTTTATTGCGCGGATTTTCAAGCAGTTTTTGCATTTTTTGATGAAATGCTCTCTCATTGTCGCTTATGTTTTGTTCTATGCCGTTTTGCAATCTTTCTGCTAGGGCTAAAGTTTGCTCTATTATTTTTGTGTGATTTTGCATTTTTGTCCTTTGGTGGATTTGCTTTGATTTTGCTTTGTAAGCATTTATCAACATCTAGTGAAGCAAAATTGATTTAAAAACAATACTTAAAAATCATAAAATCCTAAAAATTTTTATAGATTTTTAGAAGCAAATCCTCACATATATGTATTTTTGTAACATTTTTATTAAGTTTTTATTTTTTCTAAGCCAAATTTAATGCGCGATTGTGTAGAGTGCAAGACTTATCTTTAGAGTTTTAAGGACTTAATATTGAGAAAACTTTTACTTTGTATAATGGCTATTTTTCGCAAGTGTGAGTATGGTGAAAGCAAAGCCAAAAGTGGCCATACTTGCCACAGGTGGCACGGTAGCAGGTAGCACGGATAGCAGGTTAGCCGCCCACAGGACACACAGCGGGAGTTTTGGGCGTAGATACGCTTATCCAAGCTGTGTCTGATATTAAAGATTTGGCTAAGATTATGGGTGAGCAAATCGCAAATGTCAATAGTCTAATCTATTTCACTTATATCGTTATATTCGCTAAATTTCATTGTATGAGTGCAATGTGGATACGCATTGCAAGCGATAAACTTGCCGTATTTACCATTTCTAACACGCAAAAAATCCCCACAATCAGGGCATTTTAGATTCCACTTCACTTGCGCAATGTCAAAAATTACATAATCGCAGTAAGGAAAATTTTTGCAACCATAAAAAGGCTTTTGTTTATCGGCATTTCTTAGCGTTAGCTCACCATTGCAGTGAGGGCATTTTAGCGAAGTGGTATCGGTAGAATTTATGCTGCTATCTATTTCTTTGACAAAAATTGAAGGATTTGCTTGATTTGAAAGAATATAAACGATATTGCGCGTGCGTGTCAAAGCGACATAAAACAAACGCCTTTCCTCTGCGTGTGGGTATTCGTTTTTCGCTCCCAAAACTAATTCTAAAAGCCTATCGTCCTCTATGGTGTTAGGAAAGCCATTTGCTCCGCCATCTGCGTTGATTAAAATCACAAATTCAGCTTCCAAACCTTTTGATTTATGCACGGTTTTATACTCAAATGTGAGTTGGCTATTGCGCTTGATAAAAAACAAAATGCGTGCGATTTTTTCCTCATCTTTGTTATTTCTGCCCAAAATAAGCACTTTGGCAGTTTTGTTTAGAGTGGCGATTTCCTCACAAGCCTTGCGAAAGGAAGATTCTATGTCGCCATTATGATAAAAAATTCTCACAGGATTTTCTTGATGTTTTTGTGAGTTTATATGTTTGCTGATTTGCTGCTTATTTGCGCTAATAAAAGGCTCTACAATATCTTGTAATTCTTGTGAATTTCTATGCGTAGAAGTAATATAACAAAACCTTGCATCGCTAAAATAATTTTTAAATTCCAAAAATATATTTATATCACACCCTGCAAAGCGATAAATCGCCTGCCAATCATCACCCACAGCAAACAACTTAGAATCTCCATTTTTTATCAACGCCTGCAAAAATCGCGCCCTGCTTTGCGAAATATCTTGAAATTCATCTACGATGATATATTTGTAGCGATAGTTTGCCAAATGCGGAATCTTTTTAATCGCTTGCATTATCATATCATCAAAGTCAATTTTCCCCTCACTTCGCAAATGTTCATAATAAACCCCATAAAAATACTCACAAATTTTCAAAAAAAGTAGCGTTCTTTTGTCATCATAATTTTCGTTTTTGTGTTGAGATTTAAGTATTTCAAAGGTTGTAGCATCGGGATAGCGAGCTTTGTAAAGATTTAAAAAACTTGCCATAAGGTTGAAAAAGGATTGTAAATTATAGCTTTTGTAAATATCATTTAGATAGTTTGAAATCTCTTTCATTGAAAGTGGATTGAGGGTTACGCCATTATCTTTTAGCTGTTGTTTTAGGGAGGTAAAAATATCGCCCTCGCTAAATTGATACGAATAAGTCTCTATGCAAATGGTGTTGTTTTCTTTATGTGTTTGTCTTTTCCAAGCCATTGCTTCTTTGTATTTTAGTGCGTCTTTTGGTGGGTATTGTGGAGTGTCGCCGTTTTTATCAACGCCATAATGCTCCAAATATATATCATAATCGCTAAGATAAAAATCAGGCTTGTATTGGCGTTTTTGTGGAGTTGAAGTGTTGATTTTATAGGGCTTTTCATATTCATAATTTATGCCGTTGATAAAAAGAAAATTTGCGATAATGAGTTCTTGTTGGCTTTTTACACATTCTTTTTTCAAAGTTTTTAGCCGTCCTTTTTGAGAGGATTGTGAGAGTATATCTTTTAGCGTGCGAAAATTTGCTTGTTTTAAAAAGGCAAATTTTTCGCCTAGCGTTTGGTAGGTTTCATCACTACTTGCAAGCGGATAAAGTGTGCAAAAGCGAAAAATATCCCAAACAATCTCCTCATTTTTAAATTCTTCAAAAATCTTTTTTATATAAAAAGATATGTCTTGTTCCTCTATGAGTGGCTTTGTGGAAGTGTTTTGTCTAATGATTTCTAAGCCCAATGAATGAAAAGTTTTTACTTTTAAGTTTGACTCTATCAAATGCGCCTTTTCTTGCAAATCATTAGCCGAAGCCTTAGAATATGATAAAAGCAAAATTTCATCTGCGTTTGCCTTGCCTCTGCTAAGTAGCCATTTTACCTTACCGCAAATCGTAAGTGTCTTTCCCGCTCCAGCCCCAGCTATCGTCAAAATCGAGCCACTATCGCTAAGCACTGCTCTTCTTTGCTGTGCGTCCAAAGATTTTCCGTTAATGGTATCAAAAATAATGTCATTGCTGTGCCTTGCAATAAATTCCTCATTATGTCGTTCTATTAGTGCGTCATCGCACTTAGGTGTAGGGTAGAAACTCTTACCAAGTGCTTGTATGCTATCTGTAAGGCTAAGCATCTTTAAGGCAGTTTTGCCATCTATAAACTCATCTTTGAAATCCGCACTAAGGCTTTGAAAATCTGCAATGAGGCTATATTGTTTGATAATAGTCGCGTAATTATCAAAGATTTCGCCTATATCACGCATATACCGCAAGTAATCATCTCTTTGCTTTAGCGAATGTGGCAGGGTGTATTTACTCGCTTGCAGGGCGATTTCATTAAGAGAGTGGATAGCCTCAAAGCTGTATTTATCAATATTTGCCAAAATATATTTGGCGCTATGCTTTGCTAGGGCTTCATCTAGCTTTTGTTTTAGCTGGGTGATAATGTCATTATGAGATTTTATAAGCAACATAATATGGTTAAAGTCATCTACTGTTTGGGTAGCTTTGCCGTATTTGGCTAAACCATTTGCAAGCGCGTGAGTATCCTTGCTAATGCTTATGGTGTCAAAAACTTTGAGTTGCTTTTCTAACTGTGCTATGCGTTTGCGCAAAATGGCTCTTTTGCGGATATAGCCAAAGAGCGTAAGTAAGGTATCAATAAACTTCATTTTTGTTCCATTTGGCTTACTTCCCCATTCCTGTCTAATTCTATCAAAATCTCCCTTACACCCACTTCATAACATTCAAATCTATGTGCAAAATTCCGCGTAAAATTACCATTTTTGTGTGTCTAGCACCGCGTTGTGAGTTGTGATTTGTGTGTGGTTTTTTTTTAGATTTTTTTGGATTTGCTAGATTTGCCATTAGCGTATTCTAGCTTAGAGCTAGATTTTTACTCATTGCTTAGGAGATTTTACATTTCATCACTACTTGTTTTTATGCAGTTATGAAGTGCGTTTATGACGCGCTCCTCCTCGCCACTGCCTATCGTGCTTAGTCGCAAAAGTGTGAAATCATATTTTGCCAAAATCGCGTTTTTTAGCTCATCGCGCTTTGATTGCGCGTTTTTAGCATTATGAAACGCATAGCCGTCAATTTCGATTGTCAAACGCGGCTTTTTATCCATTTTGTGATACACGACAAAGTCAATATGCGTTCGCGGATTTTGCGCGTATTTACGCTCTCTCTCATCTAGCCTACTCATATCGCCAATAACGCGTAAAAGCGGGATATGACACGCAAGGGAGAGATTAGCAAAGCCATACTTTTGCAACATATCAGTGAGAAAAACAAAGGCGATATTTTCAGAATCATATACCGAAATCTTGCGTTTGTTTTTGAGATATTTTTGCCTTGCTTCGTAGTTTTGCTTATAGAGCAAGTCAAATATGGATTTTACGCTACCTTGCTTGATTGCGAAGTTGTTGTATTGGATATATTTGATTAAATCGCCAATGTGGCTATTTGTGCGCTCAAAGTTTGGCGACACCACAAGGATTAGGTGCTTTTTTGCCCGAGTGATTGCGACATTAAGTATTTGTGGATTATCTACAAAATCGCTTATTTCGTTATTTACCACGCTAATGATGATTGCATCTTTTTCGCGCCCTTGAAATTTATGCACAGTATCTACTTGGATTTTGCTATCTCCTAGCGCGTTTTGCAAGGCTTGCTTTTGTTCATTATATGGCGTGATGATTCCTATTTGCTCATCGCTAATGTGCTTTTGCACACTTGGCAAAAGGCTTAAAATCTCATCGATTTCGCGTTGATTGTGCCTCCCTCTTGCGTGATTACCTTGTGAAGTAAATTGCAGATAAATAGCCTCCATTTGAGTGCTATTTCTTGAATCTTCACTTAAAATGATGAGCTTATTATCATAAAATTTTTGATTGCAAAATTCGATAATTTTGGGGTGGCAACGATAATGCTCCCTTAGCAAGACTTTAGGCACATTATCAAACCTCGCACAAATAGATGACAAAAAGCAATGCGCCAAATAATCATAGCAAGGCGAGATTTTGTAATGCGTGTTTAGGGCTTGTATTTGTGGCTTTATCGCTTCTGTGATGACATTTGGTAGCTGCTTTGTGTCGCCTACGATGATGATATTTTTTGCCATTGAGAGAGCGAGCGCACCTGTGGCTAAATCTACTTGCGAAGCCTCATCGCAGATGAGATAATCAAACTCTAGCTTTGGATTTAGCGCGTTTGAAATAGAATGCGTAGTGCTAAAAATCACAGGATATTGTGTGATAAAATCGTTATATTTTGCAAATAAATCATTTTGGCTAAATTCTGCAATTTTAAGATTGCTATATCTCTCTACCAAGTGGGATTCTAACTCTTTTTTAGAGAGAGTTTTTAGCGTGGTAAGAATGTCTTGCTTTTGCAAGGTATCTAGCGATTTTTTATCATTGTGGATTTTATCTTTTAGTTGTGAAATAGCGCACTCATAATACACATACTCAAAACCTTTGATAATCTCAAAAAGCGCGTTTTTATAAAACCTAAAATCCCCAATCCCACGAAAGAAAATAAGTTTTAGCTTAAGCCAAAAACTAATTTTTCTAGATTCTAAAATCTGTGTTTTGTCATACAAAAGTGCTTGTGTATTTAGCTTTGAGAGATTTTTTACCTTTGGCAAAATGCTTATTTTCTCTTGCTTTTTAAAATGTGCAAATTCCATTTCTAGCTTTGATAAAAGCGCGTTATCTTGCGCGATAGAATTTTGGAGGATAAAAAATTGTTGCAAATTTTGGTTAAGCACATCTATGTGTGATTTATCGTTTGAATTAGCGTAATCTAGCGTTGTTTGGTGCAATTTTTCTAGCTCTTTTGTGGGTTGATTTGCTATAAAATTTTCTTTATTTTCCTTTTTGCCAAGTAGCGCACAGATACAATCCAAATGGGTATTTGCTAGCTCAAAACTTGCAAGTTTTTCAAGCACATTTTGGATTGCGGAGTTGTTGTTTGACACCACAGCTATGACTCTATCGCGGTATAAAAGATTTGCGATGATATTTAGGATAGTTTGAGTTTTGCCCGTGCCCGGTGGTCCCTCAATAATGCTTATTTGACTTGTGAGTGCGTTTTTTACCGCTTCAAATTGAGAGAGATTTGAGCCAAAGGGGAAGAGCAATGGCTTATCATTGTGAAGTGCAGCGATTTTGGAGTTTGTATCTAGGTAGGTAAAAAGCGCGTTTTGTGATTCGCCATTCGTGCATTCTAGCTTGGAGCTAGGGATTTTTTCATACTCATTGCTTAGTAGAGATTTTTCTCCATCATCGCTCTTTAGCCCCACTTTCAAGGCGATTTGCCTAAAATACTCTAGCGTATTTTGCGCACCTAGCGATAATCTCTCAATCTCTAAAAGCCTAAAATTTTCTTTGGTATAAGAGTAGATTTTGCCTTGATTTTTAAACTTCACTTGCAAATTTCCATTTACAAGTTCATAGCTTTCTATGTCTTTTGTTTTATCTTGGTTTTTTAGGATAATTTTGTGCTCCATTTGCCTACTTCCTCCCCTTTTGCCTAATCCTATCCAAAATCTCTCTCACACTCACTTCATAGCATTCAAACTCCGCGATATTACTCTCTTTTAGCCATAGCTGTCCCTCGCCTACATTGCCTCTATGCTGTCCTATGGAGTAGTATTTGTTGTGCGCCACTTCATCACTTGAAAGCACAAAAAATTTTGTTTCATTCATAAATTCTGCGATAAACACAAAAACATCACAACAATCAGGTTTAATCTGTTGGAAATTCATATCAAAGGCTAAATTTGCATTATTTTGCAATGCTCTTGTAATAAGTGGTCCTTTTACATTGCGCGACACAGCACGAGAAGATTTCACTTCAATCCTAATTCCATCAAGCCAAAAATCATATTGTCCAGAATAGTTTGGGTCGAGCACTTTTGTTGGCACTTGAAGTTCTGGTATAAATTCTTTCAAGCGATTTTGTGCATACTGTTCGCCATAATTTCTTGGCGCAGTAATTGTATATGGATACAAATATAGGTATTCAGAACAAAAACTAATACATTCTTGTCTAGTAAGCACATAGTTACTTTCAAGATGTGCTAGTATGTTTATAATTCCATAAAGATATATTTTGTGCCCATCTATTGGCTCAATTCGATTTGAGTTTAATATATTGAAAGTATATATTTTTTGATTTATTTCTCTAATTAGCTTTTCCACTTAGCACCTTTTTTATGTGGTTTTGCTCATCGCTGCTGATTTGATACATCTCATAGATTTTATCTTGCAATATCGCTTCACTCGCGCTATCTGCGCTAATTATTTTACTAACCAACGCGCAAATCTCGCTATCTTGTTTGCTTGTGATTTTGGGGAATGGCAACTGCGCTAGATTGCCCTTTAGCACTTTGATTTCGCCAAATAGCACGCTATGCAAATATGCAAAAAGTTCAGAATTTAAAAAGCCTAGCGCGGCTTTGATTGACATATTGGGTATTTTGGGGATTAGGATATTTGCGCTATTTAAAAACAACGCCCCGCTTTCATCATAGGCAAACACAAGTTTGCTTGATATAAATTTATACACAAGTTTTTCGCTCGCACGATAATACTCATCTTTTGCCACCTGCTGAAATTTCGCCCTATCATAAAGAATAAAATTCCGCGCTTGCTTTAGATGATATGGTGCAATCTCTTTGCCCGTGTAGATTTTCTCACTTCCTTGAATCCGCTCTTTATGCAAGGCATTTTTGTTATCCCCCGTAACGATTCCTAACGCCCAAATGCTTTGATTCAAATCATATTTGCCAATGCTTTTTGCCTTTTTTATAATCTCTAAATCTTTGCCTGAAAGCGCGCTAAAGTTATGATTTTGGCTTTGCAAAAATGCTGATAGTGGCGTTACAAACTCATCATTATTTTTTATGATTTTGCATTTTTGAGATTTTGGGTTTGGTTGAGAGACTTTATCCGCTCTAGATTGAATAGATTTTTTATGCGTTATGCTTACAAACTCCGTGCTAACGCCACTAAAGACATTTGCATAATGCTTGATTTGCTCTAACGCGCCATTATGCAAGATAAACTCTCGCAAATCCCTATGTGCTTTAACATTTAGCATAGCATTTGGAAGCAAAAAATTCATAACACCATTTGGCTTTAGCTTGGCATAAGATTTGACAAAAAATAGCGAAAATCGCTCGCCTGAAGTGATAATGCTTTGCGTGGGGTTTGTATTTTTGGATTGCACTTTTTTGCCATTTTGATTTTTTTGGTAAGTTTTGCTCTCATAGATTTTAGCACGATAATTTTTTGCGCGATAAATCCCCCACGGCGGATTTGTGCAGATATAATCAAAACTCTTATTTAGACATTCACTCACGCCTTTATCGCTACACAGATTCTCCTCAAAGTCCAAAAAATCCGCGCAATAAATCTGCGGGATAAAATCCATATCGCTAAATTTTACAAGCATATTTATTTTTGCGATAAACACGGCTAGCGGATTATTATCAATGCCAAAAATTTGATTTGGCATAGCATTTTCCAAGCTAAGCATAAATGCCCCACTCCCACACGCAGGGTCTAAAAAAATCTCTCCATTGCCAAAATCTAGCCCCTTTGTCATTTCTCTTGTGATAGCGTGTGGCGTGTAGTAAGCACCAGAGATATTTTTCTCCCCCTCAAGCAAAAGGCACTGATAAATAAGCCCAAGCAAATCCACTTCATCGCAAGGCAGGGAAAAATCTAGTAAATCATCATAGCACTCAAATCCGCTTTGAAAATCCTGCACACAATCGAGCGCAAAATCTTTGTATGTGTCTAGCACCGCTTGTATATGGGCTTTACGCAAGAGATTTTTCGCTTTTAGCAGATTTAGCGCAAGGGAATATATGGCGTTTTTGGTGGAGTAGTTTTTTTGGATAATGAATCTCACAATGCGCTCTATAAGCGCGATATTTTTGGCATTGCAAAAATACTCCGTAGGGATAATATTTTTGCAAGAGAGTTTTTTATTTGCCCGAGTTGTGAGCTTGGGTTTTGTGATTTGCGTGTGGTTTTGTGGGTTTTTTAGATTTGCTAGATTTGACAATCTTGAATCTAGATTCTGATTTTGCAAGATTCCAAGTTTGCGCCAATTTTGCCTTGTCGCAGGGGATATGAGGGAATCTAGTCGCTCTAGCTGTAATGTCATTGCTAAGCCTCATTCGTGTTAAAATAATTTTAATATTGTGCCATTATTTGCAAAACAATTCAAATTGCAATATAATCGCCAAGTGTATAGAAAATCACAGAATCTAAAAAGGACACGCTATGCCACGCCCACGAAATAAAGATGAATTGATAAAAGACATAAATGCCGAGTTTAGCAAACTTTGTAAGATTATCAATGAGACGCCAAAAAACATTTTGCAAGATGATTTTAAAAGCCCCTTGCCGAGCAATTCTCGCGATAAAAACGCTAAAGATGTGCTTATCCACCTTTATGAATGGCAAGTTATGCTCCAAAATTTTATTAGCAATAATTTAGACTTTAAGGGTGGCAAATTCACTCCAAAGGCTGAGATTTCGCCCTTTTTACCACACCCTTATAATTGGCGCACCTATCCAAAACTCAATGTAGAGATTTGGCAAAAGCACCAAAGCACAAACTTTGAGAGCGCACTATATTTACTCAAATCAAGTCATCAAAGCATTTTAGCTCTAGCTCAAAAGTTCAGCGACAACGAGCTTTTTGACAAAAAGCATTTTGCTTTTACGGGTGCGACAAATTTAGGCTCTTATGTGATTTCGGCAAGTTGTAGCCACTATGTATGGGCGATAAAGCAACTTAAAAGCGGACTTAAACATAGCTAAAATCTAAAAAATCCCAAGTCAAGCACTGCACCATTACTTGCATTACTCACTAGCTTTTGATATTGTGCGAGCCACCGCGAGTGTAGTGGTTTATCAATAGGCTTAAATTCCGCCCTGCGCTTGGCGATTTCCGCTTCGCTTAGTCGCACATTTATGGCGTAGCTATCCACATCTATGTCGATTATGTCGCCGTCTTTTAGTAGCCCGATTAGTCCGCCCTCTGCGGCTTCGGGGCTGATATGCCCTATGCTTAGTCCCCTTGTAGCCCCGCTAAACCGCCCATCTGTGATGAGCGCGACATCTGCGCCTAGCCCCATTCCCATTATGAGGCTTGTGGGGCTTAGCATTTCTTGCATTCCGGGACCCCCCTTTGGTCCCTCATAGCGTATCACGCACACATCGCCTTTTTGCACTTTGCCCTTTATGATGCCCTTTATCGCTTCATCTTGGCTATTAAAGCACACAGCTTTCCCGCTAAACTTGCGCTCTCCTGTGATTCCCGCTGTCTTTATCACGCAGCCTTGTTCTGCGAGATTGCCAAAGAGTATCGCTAGTCCGCCCACCTGCGAGTAGGCGTTTTCTACCTTGTGGATTACACTCTCATCTTTGATTATCGCGTCCCTCACGCGCTCACCCAAGCTCTCGCCCGTGATAGTGAGCGCGTCTAAGTCAAGCAGTCCGTTATCCCTGCGCGAGATTTCTTTGATAAGCGCGTTTATGCCCCCTGCGTTGCCGACATCTTCCATAGCCACTTCGGGCAAACTCGGCGCGACTTTTGCGATATGAGCGATTTTTTTGCTAATGTCATTTAGCTCTCTTATATCTAGTGGCGCACCTGCCTCGCGCGAAATCGCTAGGATATGCAAAATCGTATTTGAGCTCCCGCCCATAGCCATATCCACCACCATTGCATTGCGAATCGCGGATTTATTGATGATATTGCGGATTTTGTAGCGTTCCTCGATTCTAGAATCTTCAAGCGATTGCAGGGCAATTTCACAGATTCGCCTTGCGGCTTGGCGCAGTAGTTCCTCGCGCTCTTTGCTTTGCGCTAGTGCCGTGCCATTGCCACTTAGGGCTATTCCTAGTGCTTCGCAAAGCGAGTTCATCGAGTTTGCCGTAAATAGCCCCGAGCAAGAACCACCGCTAGGACAGGCTTTGCACTCTATGTCTTTGAGTTCTGCCTCATCTATTTTTTTGACTTCATACGCGCCCACCGCTTCAAACACGCTATTTAAGGTAAGCTTCTCGCCTTTCTCACTAAACCCCGCACGCATAGGACCGCCACTTACAAAAATCGTTGGCACATTCACGCGCAGCGCACCCATAAGCATTCCGGGCGTGATTTTATCGCAGTTTGGTATGCAGATAAGCGCGTCAAGCTGGTGGGCATTCATCACAGATTCCACCGAATTAGCGATGATTTCACGGCTAGGCAGGGAGTAGAGCATACCATTATGCCCCATAGCTATGCCATCATCAACGCCTATGGTGTTAAATTCAAAGGGCACACAGCCATTTTTGCGGATTTCGTCCTTGATGATTTGGGCGTATTCGTTTAGGTAAAAATGCCCGGGAATTATGTCTATGTAGCTATTTGCCACGCCGATAAAGGGTTTGCTAAAATCCTCTTCACTTAACCCACAAGCCCGTAATAATGAGCGATTCGGGGCTTTTAGGTAGCCTTTTTTAATAACATCACTTCGCATTGTTTTATCCTTTTTGTTGTGTTTGTTTTTGCGACTTTTGCGATTGCTTCGTCGCATTTGTGGTTTGTCGTGTTTTTGCCTTGTCGCGTTTATTTTGTCGTGCACTGGGTTTGTTTTGTGATTTTACATTTGCATTTATCTTTGATATTATAATGAATTTTGATTAAATCCATTTGCGCGACTTTAAAAACCTCAAATCATTATTTGTCATATTGATGTCCTTTAAGCTCAAAATATCCAAAATGTAACCATAAATGTGTAAATTTTTTTGAATACTTCGGGCTTAAAAGCTCTTAGGTATGACAAAATGTAAGTTTTTGGATATTTTATTTGCGTTTAAGAAAGGTAGTTTTTGCAATGATTAAAAGTATTTAAATTTTTAGGATTTCCCTTTTTGTTCTTTTTGTAATCGCTTTAGCTCTTTTTCAAATTTTTTCCTACGCAAGATTGGTAGTTTATCGACAAATAGGATTCCATCTAGGTGGTCTATCTCGTGCTGCAGACAGATAGCAAGTGTGTCATTTGCCTGCAGTATATGCTCCTTGCCAAATCTATCTTGATATGCCACGCTCACGCTCTCAAACCGCTCAACATCCTCAAAAAATCCCGGCACTGATAAGCACCCCTCTTTATACAAAGTCTGCCCCTCTTTTTTTAAAAACACGGGATTTATGATTTCTAGCAAGTCTTCTTTGCGCTGCTCTGTCGGCACAGCATAGCTACCATCTTCTTGCAGCTCTGGCTGTGCGCCCTCCACCTCACGCGGGATATTTATCACTAGCGCACGGATAGGCTCCCCCACCTGAATCGCTGCTAGCCCGATGCCTCCACGCTCTATCATCGTCTCATACATATCATCTAAAAGCCTGTGTAGATTCTCATCAAACTCACGCACGAGGTTTGATTTTGTTTTTAGCTTAGAGTTTGGGTGCTTCAATATCGTCAATATCGGCATTTTCGTCATCTTGCTGGTAGATTTTGCAGTGCTGTTTTTCTTCTAGGGCGACTTTGAGAGTTGAGAGGCAAGCACTTTGGGTTTCTTCTATGGACCGTTCAGGCATTATCTTTGCGATACTTGTGGAGATGTCTAGCTGCAAGTTCAAATCCCCCACAAACACATCAGTGATTTGCGCGGCTTGATAGAGGGCGACACAGATTTCTTGGGCTTCTCTAATGTCAGAATATTTTAGCAAAATCCCAAAAATCCCCTCGCCTATGTAGCCGATAAAATCACTCGTAGGAACGTGCTTTTGCAAAAACTTTGCCAAAGTCTTTAGCAAAATCATAAACACAGGCGAATCCTGCCCGACATTTCGCGATAGCTCATTAGAAAGCGAGGAATACACTAAGATTGATGGGTGGTTAAATTCTTGGCAGAGTTGCTGTTCTTTTTGCAAGGCGGCGTTGAAAAAATTGCGATTATAGACATCTAGATTTAAATCATAGACAGAATTTTGGCTAATTTGCTTTAGATTTTTGTCAGTCTTTACATACAAGTCGCGGATTTGGTCTAGCTGCTTTGAAGTAATGGTGGTTACTTTATTCATATCCCGCACAAAAAAATCCATAACATTTCTTAGGGTAAGTTTGTTGTCTGCTTGCTCCATATCTTGGCTATATTGCCTTACTACATTTTGTGCGATTAGGAAGTTTTGATACACCACGGACATACAATTTAGCACTTGCTTTATCACGCGCAGGCTTTCTCCCACTGACTTTTCAAAGATAAGTGCGCGATTTTCTAGGTCTGATTGAAGTCGCATAATCGTGCGGATTTTTTGCTTTGTCGTGGGGGATTCTTTTTCTAAAAATTTCTCAAAATACAAGCGATAGTTTGAGGGTAGGCAGGGTAGGGACTCTTGCTGTATGGTTTGGACTGCTGTTTCTGAAAGTCTGCTAACCACACTTAAAAAATCCTCCCCATCGCCCGGGGCTATATCGCCCTCCTCGCCACCTCTAGGCACGGTAGGATTTACGCCAGAGAGAAATGGATTATCTGAGATACTTGCTTTATCTTCTTTTGCCATTTGTGCCTACCTTGTTGTGGGATTTGATTTTGGGATTTTGTGTAATCTTGTAGTTTTTGCTCTATTTTTTTCACTTGATTTTATTTTTGACTTGCTTTTGGCTTGATTTACTTTCGCTTTGATTTTGCTTTTTTGGCTTTTGTGGTTTGGCTACTTCGCGCTTCGCTCCAAAATCTTATCTATCAAGCCGTATTCTTTGGCTTCTTTTGCACTCATAAAAAAGTCCCTTTCGGTGTCTTGGGCGATTTTTTTGAGACTTTGTCCTGTCGTGCCAGCCATTATCTCATTTAGCTTTGCTTTTAGTCGCAAAATCTCTTTTGCTTGGATTTCTATATCGCTAGCTTGCCCTTGTGCGCCACCTAGAGGCTGATGAATCATAATGCGAGAATTTGGCAAAGAAAATCGCTTGCCTTTCTCCCCACAGCTTAGCAAAAACGCCCCCGCACTCGCTGCCTGCCCGATACAAATCGTGCAAACGCTAGGGCGGATATAGTTCATCGTGTCATAGATACTAAACGCACTTGTGATGACACCACCGGGGGAATTTATATAGAGATTTATGTCCTTTTCGGGGTCTTCTGCTTCTAGGAAAAGTAGCTGCGCGACAATAGAGCTAGCAACCATATCATTTATCTCGCCACTTAGCAAAATCACTCTGTCTTTTAGCAAGCGCGAGTAAATATCATAGCTTCGTTCGCCTCGCCCTGTTTTTTCGATGACATAAGGGATATAGTTCATTTCTAGCCTTTATGCTTTTGTAGATTTGGTATGTTTGCTAGCAGTGCTTTTGGATTTTCCGCTAGAAGTAGAATCGGCTTTAGATTCCGCATTTTTAGCCTTAGAATCTTTAGACTCTGCTTTTTTACCGTTTTCTTTTGTGGCGGATTCTGCATTTTTGCTTAGTCCGGCCTTTTTATCTAGTAGTGTATGCAGCACACGATTTTCTATAAGCGACATTTTTATAGCAGGGAGTAGGTTATTTTTTTGGTAATACTCTAGCACTTCTTTTGGATTTTGCCCGCTTATGAGTGCTTCATAATAAATCGCATTCATCACTTCCCTATCATCGATTGTGATATTTTGCGCTTTGGCAATCGCATCAATGATAAAAGTAACCTTGACATTGCTTTGGGCTTCTTGGCGATATTCTTCGCGCTTATCTTTTGCTTTTTTGGCATCTTGCTGATAGGTTTTTAGCTCATCTTGTGAGATAGTGGATAGGGCGTTGCGAAATAATATATCCATTTCTTGCTCGACAATTATTTCAGGCAAATCAAAACCAAAGCTAGAATCTAGTGCTTCTAGGAATTTGCTTTTCATCTCTTCATTGTAGTGCTGTGTTTTTAGCTCATTTGTCAAATCATCTTTTATGCTAGATTCTAGCTCTTTTAGTGTGGCATCCTCTTTGTCCATTAGCTTTTTGGCAAGTGCGTCATCTATGACTTGCTTAGCTTTTTCTTTTAGGGCATTTATTTTGACTTTGAAAGTAGCGGGCTTTCCTGCGAGATTTGGTGTGTGATAAGTAGCGGGGAATGTTACGCTGATTTCTTTTTGCTCGCCTATTTTTGCGCCTATGAGTGCTTCCTCAAAGCCAGCGATGAACTGCCCAGAGCCGATAGCCAAATCAAACCCTTCAGCCTTGCCCCCATCAAAAGCAACGCCATCGACAAATCCCTCAAAATCAATATTTGCGACTAAGTCGTTTTTGACACTTTTGCTAGTTGATTCTATGAGTGGGGCATTGCTTGAAGCGAGGTTTTCTAGTCTTTCTTTGATTTGCTTCTCTGTGGGAGTTGGGATTTTGGGAGTTGGGATTTTGGACTCATAATCGCCTAGTTCAAATTCAGGCACGATAGAGATTTTTATCTCTACTTCAATGTCATCTTTGCCTTTTTCAAACTTGCTTACTACGGGATTGCCGATTAGATTTTGCTCTTTTAGCTCCAGCTTTTCTAGGGCGAGTTTTAGCATTTCTTGGATAGATTCTCTTTCTGCATCTTGCTGCATAGAATCTTTATAACGAGATTTGATGATATGGGTTGGGACTTTGCCTTTTCTAAAGCCGTCTATTTTTAGATTTTTGCTTGCTTTTTGTGCGATAGATTCTAGCTTGGATTCTAAGTCTTTGAGTGCGATTTTGCCTTTTGCTATGGCGTTTGCAGCGTTTATCTTTGTCGTCTCAATGTTCATTTATGCTTCCTTTGGCTTTATGATTTATGCTTTTTGACTGCTTTGTCTTGCCCTATTTTGCCTTTTGCTTCGCGCTTTAAATGGCTTTAAGATTTTAGAGCAAAATTGTCTAGCATTTTAGCCAAAAATCCCAAAAAACATTATAAAATTGCGCAAAACTTTGCGCTTTTATAAGCGTTTGCGATTTTAGATTTTAGAAATATTTAAGGATTGCAATGTCGCTTGATTTGCTAAAAAACAAGCTCGCCACTCGCCCAAATCTCTCCCCACAATATGGCGTTATCCACAAAATCACTCCTACGATTATCTATGCGCGTGGGATTACGCCAAGTGTGGGCGATATTGTCAAAATATTGCACAAAGACAATAGCCAATCTCTCGGTATCGTAACTATAAGTGAGGGGAATGGCTTTGGGTTCAATCCTTTTGAATTTGTCGAAAATTTTGGCATACACGACAAAGTCATTATCCAAAATAACGGACTTACTTTCCCTGTGGCAGATTCTATGCTTGGCAGGGCTTTTGACCCGCTAGGACAGCCTATTGATGATGAGCCACCCCTGCAAAATCCTACTTTTGTGCCTATCATAAATCCCCCCATAAAAGCCCTAAAGCGCGGAATCATAGATGAAGTGTTTGATGTGGGTGTGCGCTCTATAAATTCACTACTTACTTGTGGCAAAGGGCAAAAGCTAGGGATTTTTGCAGGCTCTGGGGTAGGCAAATCCACACTTATGGGAATGATAGTGCGCGGGTGCAATGCTCCAATCAAAGTCATAGCACTTATCGGCGAGCGGGGTAGGGAAGTGCCAGAATTTATCCACAAGTCTTTGGGGGGGAGTTTGGAAAATACCGTGCTTATCGTAGCTACAAGCGATGATTCTCCGCTTATGCGCAAATACGGCGCGTTTTCGGCTATGGCAGTGGCAGAATACTTCAAATCACAAGGCAGAGATGTGCTTTTTATTATGGATTCTATCACGAGATTTGCTATGGCACAGCGAGAGATAGGGCTAGCACTAGGCGAGCCACCCACAAGCAAGGGCTATCCACCAAGTGTGCTCACACTTATGCCACAGCTTATGGAGAGGGCAGGCAAAGAGGAGGGCAAAGGCTCAATAAGCGCGTTTTTTACTGTCCTTGTGGAGGGTGATGACTTAAGCGACCCAATCGCAGACCAAGCTAGAAGTATCCTAGATGGGCATATCGTGCTAGATAGAGGGCTAAGCGATTTGGGTGTGTATCCGCCAATCAATATCCTATCATCTGCTTCGCGCGTAAGCAATGACATCATAAGCGATTCTCAAAAAGAGCTAATCCAAAAATTTCGCCGTTATTACTCACTTTTGCGCGAAAACGAAGTGCTTATCCGCATAGGCTCATATCAGCGAGGTAGCGACCCCGAGCTAGACTATGCGCTTGATTTAAAGCCCGCTATGGAGGCATTTCTAAAGCAAGCAGAAAAAGAAGTCATAAGTTTTGATGAAGCATTAGAGCAACTAGAGAAACTTTTTAGATGATTTTTGTTTTTGTGCGATTTTTAGATTTTGGTGTTTTTATTTTGTAAGTTTTAGCTCTAAGATTTCGGCATTTTCTAAGATTTTTTGGAGAATTTTCTATCGTTTTTGAAAAAAACATATTGCAAAAATGTATTTCAACAAAAACTAGCGCGATTCTAGCGCGGGTTAAACCGCGCTAGTTTGCTACTTTTGCACAGCTTCTTCGTATTGCTTTGCTACTTCCTCATACTCTTTGACTGCTATTTCGTAGTCATTTACTAGATTTTCAAAAACACTTACCTTTTCTAGCGCACTTTTTACGACTACTTCGTATTCTTTTACCGCTGTTTCAAACTTACTTAGCGCAACGGTATTGATACCCTCGCTACCATTTGAAGCATTTTCCGCAGGATTTGTAGCAGGTTTTACCCTGCTTCGCGCATTATCGACTTTGCTTTTTATGGATTTTGCTTTATTTAGCTCTGCGCTTGCCTTGCTCGCGGCACTTTTTGCATCATCGCTTATCTCCATTACCTTAAAAGTCGCAGCCATATACTCGCCCTCTTTTGCCTTTGCATTTTCGCTTGTGCTTACCTCTGTGTCGGCTTTTTGGTTTGCTTCTTTGTTTTTAGCTATGGCTTTTTTTGCAGCTACTATGGCTTTGCTTTTTGCTTCATCAGCCCTTGATTTTGTGGCTTTGGTTTTTTCTAGCACAGATTCTATTTTGCTTAGAGCTATTTTGTATTGATTTTCTGCTTGTGTGTATCTCTCATCAAGCACTTGGAAATCAGCCCCACTGCACAAATGTGTAAGCCCCGCAAAGCAAGCACACAAAGCTACCAATGCTATTTTTCTCATCTAAGCCTCCTATTTTGATTTTGCTAAACTTGATTTTGCTAGCCTAATTTTCTAAAAAATAAACGCCAAAAAGAGTTGGAATTTATCATAGGCAATGTCATAAATATCTCGCCCTCGCGTTTGAGTGATGATATTAGAGCCATTTATATTGTTGCTACCCGCAGCAGTATCAGGCTTTGTCTCATCTTTGCGGTTTGTCATATCGCCGTGCAAGTAGCGAAATCCTATGTTTATCACATTGCTTACTTTGTAGCCAATCCCAGCTCCATAGATGATTCCATCATAGCTTGTTTCCACTCTAGGAAACGCTCCATTTCCACTTTGATTTGTAGTGGGGTAAATATCAGTCATAAACAACCAGCCATAGCCCACAAGTCCTGTGAGATAAAATCCACTTTTTTCTATCCCTAGCATTACAGGGATTTCACTTCCCCAGCCCACGATTCCGTCATAGTCTTTTGTTTGGAATCCTCTATGGTCGCTCAAAATATTTGATTTCCCGCCAGCTTTTAGATAGATAGGGAAATTTACCCCAGCACCTGCTAGGAAGTTTATCCCACCCACCGCGCTTTCAATCGTGCGGATATAGACATTATATCCCAAATCCACCGCCCAATAATTTGCCTTGCCAAGCATAGTGTATGAGCCACCTACTGCGCCTTCGTTAAATATATACCAACGCCGTTCGGAATTGCTAGCATTTGCCCTAGAGCCAGAGACGATTGAGCCACTCGCGAAGTTTTTGGTAAATCTGCTTTGGTTGCTTTGTAGGCTTTTGTAGCTATTGCTAGCACTACTTTTTCTGCTTGAAGCACTCCAAGCACTGCTAAAAACGCCAGAAACTCCTACACTTAGCACAAGTGCCAAAAGTCCATTTGAGACTTTTAAAGCTAGATTTTTAGAGCTCAAATTTTTCAAGCTTTGTGTGTGTTTTTTCATTTTACACTCTCCTTTTAAGGAATTTTTGCTATGATACCAAATCGACAACAATACTAAATCAATAAACAATAAAAGTATTTTTGGAGCAAAAATTGGATTCTACCACCACTGAACTACCTGCTACTAAATTATCTGCACAAGCGCAATCAACCACCCCAAAATCATCTACACAAAATATATCACAGCCCACTTCCAAATCTTCTCAATCCACTCAATATGCTCAATCCACTCATTTTGTTCAACCTCTCTCACACCCATTTCTAGCACTCAAAGCCTCCGCAGGTAGTGGCAAAACATTTAGCCTTGCTTTGCGCTTTGTGTGGCTACTTTTTCGTGGCGCAAAGCCTAGCGAGATTTTAGCCCTTACCTTTACCAACAAAGCCACCAAAGAAATGCAAGAGCGCGTCCAAAACGCCCTAAAAGAGCTTGCAAACCCGCATACTCTGCCTACCTCGCCCTTTCTCTCACAGCTACAAAGTATGGGACTTAGCCTACAAGAAATAAAAGCAAATAGCCAAAAAATCTACCAAGAATTTTTGGATTCTACTCCTAGAATTTGCACAATAGATGCGTTTTTTAACTCGATTTTGCACAAATTTTGTTGGTATGTCGGGCTTAGCCAAGACTACCAAATGGGCGAGGACATAGAGGAGGAAGAGCTATTTGAGGAGTTTTTGGCGATTTTGTCAAAAAGTAGCATTGCAGATTCTGCAAATATCTTTGATAGGCTTATTAGATTTTGTTTTGATTTTGACATAGATTTTAGTCGTGTTATGGAGCATTTAGAAGTGTGGCACAATGACAAAATCCACTTCAATGATAAGTTTTTGCAAGAGATAAAATCCCACTCAATAGCTAAGACAAAAAAAGAGCTAGCCCAAGTAGAATCTAGCGTTTTATCCACACTTAAGCATCTAAAAGCCCTGCTAGAAAAAGGCAATGCCTCGCAACGCGCACTAAACGCAGTGCAAGCCACAAGTGCGCAAGAATTTATCAAAAAAAAGAGTTGGACATTTTTACAAAAAGATGAGCCAAGAGAATTTAATTTTTTTAAAACACCACTTAAAGATGAAGCAATAAATGCGGAGTTTTGCAAGCATATAGCAGTTCTAAAGCAATATCTAAAGCAATATTTTTTGCTAAAAGAGCGCGTGATTTTTGTGGAGCTAGAGAGGATTTTGGACGCTTTTGGCAGGGCAAAAAACCTATCTATACGGTCAAGCAAAAAACTAAGCTTTGCAAACTGTGCCCTAAAAGTGTATGAGCTACTTATACTAGGAGAGGGGTTAAATGTGGGTGCGGGTGGTATCGACCCGCAGTTTTTCTACTTTCGTATGGATAATACCATTAGCCATATTTTGATTGATGAGTTTCAAGACACTAGCCCTATGCAATACGCCATTTTACAGCCACTAATTGATGAGATATACGCGGGTAGGGGGAGGGATATACGCGGGCAGGTAGATGATAGAAGCGTGTTTTTTGTGGGGGATTCTAAGCAGTGCATTTATGGATTTAGGGGGAGTGAAGCGGGATTTTTTGATGAGGTTATTTCTCATTCGCCATTACATACACATAGCCTGCCACACAACTATCGAAGCAAAAAATATATCATTGATTTTGTAAATGCGTGCTTTGGCAAAATCTTTGCAGAGCAATACCAAAATCAGACGCTACCACAAAATCAAATATCACAAATACAAGATTGCACTACTAGAGCTACCACAAGTAGCTTTGCAAAAAACGACTTTGATATAAATGGCTTTATTTGCATTGCGCAAGATTTGAGCCAAAAATCAAACGAAGCAAAATCTAGCCCAAATAAAACCAAAACCATATCTAATGATTTTGGTGATTCTGCCAAATCCACTGATTCTACTGAATCTACAAATCCCGCAGATGATACAAGTGAAAATATCGTAGTTACGCAAGTGCTAGAGAGTTTGCAAACGCTATTTTTACTAGGCGTGCAGCCAAATGATATTGCGATATTGTGCTTTAGAAATGATGATATTTTTAGCATAAATGAAGCGATAAAAGAGCGGTTTAGAAATATCAAAACCACACCTGAAATCAAATCTGCCTTTGTCCAAAAGCCTAGCGTGCGCTTTATCCTAAGTGCGCTAAAATTTATCCAAAGTATCAAAGATAATCACACACAAGATAATGATAGCACACAAGAAAAATCCTCCAAAAACTCGGCTGATTTTTATGTGTATGAGTGCTTAAAAATCGCAGGCAAAAAAGCGTTTGATTTTCCACAAGAGAAGCAAAAAGAGCTACTGCAATCATACAAAAACACCCTAAAAGAATGCCTAAAAAAATCATATCAAACCACTTCTGCACATTCTGTGCATTTCGCACACTCTGCAAATTCTGCAAATGAAAAAATCATAAAGCCTAGCAAATGTATCCTAGAAATCATCAAATCTTTTCATATCTATGATAAAAATGCCCAAAAACTCCTTGAAGTAAGCCTCCAAATAGTGCAAACAAGACATAGCGAAACTCTTAGCGAGTTTATCGCTAGAGTAGAATCACAAAGCATCACACCACCAAAAGAGAATTATGCAGGTATTAGGATTTTGACTATTCACGCAGCAAAAGGGCTAGAGTTTCCATATGTGATTTTGGCTGATAGACTCGGAGGAGAGAGGCATAGTCCCAAAAATTTTGTCTATGATGACAAAGTATATTTTGTCCAAAAAAATAGAGAGATTGTCGATGAGGGATTTCGCTTAGCACTAGAAGTGGCTAAAAATGCCGAAAAAATAGAAAAAAATAATGTCCTTTATGTCGCTTGCACTAGAGCAAAAGATGGGCTTATCATCGTCCCCAAAGATGACAAAAGTGCGTTTGAGGAGATACTAAAATCCATTGATTCATCATCGTTTTTGGATAGCTCTGCAGGGATAGAGACGCTAAAAGGCCTGAAAGATAAAGCCACCAAAAAGCCACAAGCAAAAACAAAAGAGGAGCAAAAAACAACTAACCCCAAAATCCTAACCCAAATGCCCTTTGGCGCACAAAATCAAACACTAAAAAAAGAATCCCAATCATTGCCAAATGCCCTGCCAAACGCAGAAAAAATCCGCTTTGGTAATGCACTTCACTTAGCACTAGAATACGCGCTAGGCTTTGGAGTTGGCGATGAAATCTTGCGCAATATTTTGCAAAATCATTTTGGAGAAAGCATTGATATTTCACGCCTTTTAGCCCTCACTCACGCTACAAAAGAAAATCCGCGTTTCCAAGCGTTTTTGCAAAAATCACAAAATCCACAGCAGAATTTAGCGCAAGCGCAGGCTTCGCAAGAATCTTTGACACAGACTTCACAAGAGATTCCACAAGAGACTTCGCAAGAGAATTTGCAAGAGATTTTAGTAGAAGTGCCATTATTTTTTGATGGCGAACTAAAGCGTATCGACTTGCTTGTGCGGGAGGGAGATAGGATTTTTGTCTATGATTATAAAAGTGGGGCTTCTACCAAGCAGGAGTATAAAGATGAGCACAAAAAGCAAGTAAGTGGCTATGTCCGCGCACTAAAAAGCCTATATAGCGACTATGAAATAAATGGCTATGTCGCTTATATCCGTGATGAGATTGTGTGGGAATCCTGCGATAATGTGTAAAAATACACAAAAACCAACTAAAATAATGCCAAATTTTACTTAAAAATCCTAATCTTAAATTCTAATCTAAGGAAACACAATCTATGTTAAGCATTAGGCTTCCATTTTTTGTTAACACACTAGAGCGACAAACAAAGATTTTGCTACTTCTTATTGCGTTTGGTTTTTTGCTTGTATCTATCACGGGCTTGTTAGCACTTAGTGGGCTAAAATATGAGTATGACGCAAGTATAGGCTTTCGCGTGCACAAATCAAAATCCCTCCAAAATATCCAAAAATTCTACACTTCCTTGCCAGCTTATAATTCGCCAGCTTATAACCCCCTATCCCAAAATCAATTAGCCCAAAAAGAGCTAGAATCCAAATACCAATCCTTGCTAAAAGAATGGCAAGACTATGAGGAGGACACTGAGCAAAAAGTGATTTTGCACTCGCTAAAAATGCTTTATCAAAATCTATTTTTTGCCAAATCCATTGCCCAAGTGAGAGAAAAAATCGCTCAAAAAGACGCGCTTAAAAATGAGCTATCCACCCTCATAGAGCAGACAAAGGACATAATCGCCAAGCAAGATTATGCAAAGCAAGATTTTGCTAAACGAGATTCTAAAGATTTTGACAAGCACGCCACACAGCTACTTTATCACAGCATAGAAGTCAGCAACAAAATCAATGATATTTTTGAGAAAAATATCGAAATCTTTAGCCTACAAGATAGCATAACGGATTCTATGTATGCCAATACGATGATATTTTTGCTTGGGTTTATGATTTTTGTGAGTGTGGTTACGCTGTATTCTTCAAGCGTGTTTGTGGGATTTATGCGTGGCAAAAATGCTAGGCTAGAAAAAATCATTTTGCAAAAAACAAATGAGCTAAAAAAAACTAACCAAAATCTACAAAAAACTATCACCGAGCAAATTGAGCAATCACGCAAGAAAGACCAGATAATGTATCAGCAAGCCCGCCTTGCTTCTATGGGGGAGATGATACAAAATATCGCACACCAATGGCGACAGCCACTAAACTCACTCATCATTCTTATCCAAAATTTTAAGCTCAAATACGACAATGGCACGCTTAGCAAAGATATAGTACAAGCACAAACACAAGATGCCCTAAGGATTGCAAACAATATGTCAGACACCATAGAGAATTTTCGCAACTTTTTTCAGCCTCATATCAAAAAAAAGAATTTTTTTATTTGTGCGAGTATCAAGGATTCTATCGCGCTAATCAAGCCTACTTTGGAGCAAAACAATATCCAAGTGTTTTTTGAATATGAGGAAGATATTGAGATTTTTGGGTATGAAAATGCCTTTAGTCAAATCGTGCTAAATATCATCAAAAACGCCCAAGACGCACTCACGCAATGCGCACTTGATTTTAAGCAAGATTCTATGCACGATTTAGCCCAAGATTCTAGCGATTTTGACGCACAAAGTGGGATTATCCAAATCACTCTTTCGCGCAACTCTCATTGCGTGCTAACTCAAAGCACTCAAGCAAGCAAAACAGCTGATTGCGCTCAAATCTGCATAATGGATAATGGAGGTGGAATCAAAATTCCACAAATTGATAAAATATTTGAGCCATATTTCACCACCAAGCACAAATCCATAGGCACGGGCATAGGACTATATATGGCAAAGCAAATTATCGAAAAGCAAATGGGTGGCTGCATAGAGGTGGCAAACAGCGCGTGGGTGGCAAAAGAACTCAATAAAGAATGCTACGGAGCGAAATTTATGATAAGATTTCCATTGAATTTCAACAAAAACAGCACCATAAATGACTAAGGGGATAAAATGAAAGACTTAAAGGAGCTAAAAAACCTCACTCTACTTTATGTAGAGGATAATGAAGAAGTAGCAAGAGTTACCACAATGGTGCTAGAGGAATATATAGAGCGGGTTTTGGTGGTAAAAAACGGCATAGAAGCCTTGCAGATTTTCAACACCTATCAAGTCGATTTAATCCTAAGTGATATTTTGATGCCAAAAATGAATGGTATTGAGTTTGCTCGCAAAGTGCGCGAGGGTAAGCACAATGCCCAATGCCCTATCATCTTTACCACTGCGCACACAGAGGTAAACTATCTACTTGATGCCATTAGCTTAAGCGTAGATGGCTATGTGCTAAAGCCTATCAACATTACCGAGCTACTTCATACGATGCTTAAAGCTATATTGCCAAAAATCCAAGCCAAAGAAATAGAATCCAAAAATATGCTTTTAAGCGCGATAAATACTTTTGTAGGTGGCAAAAAAATCGAAATCATTCGCTTCTTGTTAGAGCATTGTGATGAAGAGGGGATTTTCTATGGAAGCTATGAGTATATCATAGAGGAGCTAAATGTAAGCAAGCCTACAATCGTAAAGACATTTCATCAGCTTATGGAAGTGGGCTTGCTTGTCAAAATACGCAACAAAGTCTATAAAATCTGCCTAGATAAATAGTGTAAAATGGCGATAAAGTAGTGGCAAAATCGCGCAAAAAGCGCAAAAATAAAGCAAAATCAAAAGTGGCAAAAAGCAGATTTGGCAAGATATATTAGGATTTCTGTGATACACTTAGCGCGACTTTGGCAAATCTATACAAGCCAGAGAACAAACACACAAAGGAGACATAATGAAAGTCTATGAAAATATCACCGACATCATCGGTAAAACACCAATCATCAGTCTAAAGCAAATCGCGCCAAACCTTTATGGCAAGTGCGAATTTCTTAATCCCAGCCATTCTGTCAAGGATAGAGCGGCGTATGCGATGATAGATGAGGCACTAAAAAGTGGCAAAATCAATTCTAGCACCACCATTGTAGAATGCACAAGTGGAAATATGGGAATCTCTTTGGCGATGATTTGCGCGAGCTTAGGGCTAAAAATAATTCTAACAATGCCAGAATCTATGAGTATTGAGCGTAGAAAAATGGTGCAGCTCTTTGGTGCGAAGCTCGAGCTTACCCCAGCTAGCGAGGGAATGAAAGGTGCGCTTAATAAGGCAAATGAGATTTTGGCAAATACGCCAAACTCCTTTATGCCAAGCCAATTTAGCAACCTTGCCAACAAAGAAATGCACAAAAGAACTACCGCAGTAGAGATTTGGGATAGCTTTGGGGCGGATTTGGACTACTTTGTAGCGGGCTTTGGCACAGGCGGGACGATAAGTGGCGTGGGCGAAGTGCTCAAAGAAAAAAATCCAAGCGTAAAAATCATAGGTGTAGAGCCAGCTGCCTCACCACTGCTTAGCAAGGGACAAGCAGGCGGGCATAAGATTCAAGGCATTGGGGCGAACTTTATCCCAGAAATTTTAAATCGTAGCGTTATTGATGAAATAATGTGCGTAGAAAATGATGATGCTATCGCTATGGCGCAAAAGCTCGGCAAAATCGGCATAATGGTCGGAATTTCCAGCGGTGCAAATGTGAGTGCAGCACTCCAAATCGCAAGAGCACACAGCGATAAAACTATCCTTACCGTGCTTAATGACACTGCGGAAAGATACCTAAGCACAGATTTGTTTAATACACTTTAATTTTACTCAAGAAGTTGCCAAGCCTTGATTTTAGGGCTTGGCTTTGATTGTGCTTGTCGCCAAAAAGTATTACTGCAAAACTTGCGGAATTTATCTTATTTTACACACAGGATTATAAAACTTCCAAAATCACGCATTGACACGCACATAAAGAGGGCAAAATCTTAGAATCTCTATTCTTTCCCATTTTGATTACATTACGACAACATTTTGACACACTCATTATTTATGTGGCAATACTACGATAAACACATTCTTTACAATCGCTTTTGACAACCACATTTCAATCTGCGCTTGAAATCTATTATAGGAAATCCACTTGCCAAAAAAACCTCACTTAGATTTTTTAGGATTCTTTTTTGTATCTTTTTTGTTAGATTTTGCTTTTGACTCTGCTTTGGCTTTTTTCTTGGCTTCTTTTTTCATCTCTTTTTTTGCCTTAGCATCTTTTTTGGATTCTTTTTTCACTTCTTTTTTAGGCTCTTTAGGCTTTTTCTCTTTTTTGGTGCTTTTTGGTTTTTTGCTCTTTATGCTTGGCGTAGCCCCTGCCTTGCTACCAAACCAATAGGCATATTTGAGATTCAAAGTAGTGGTTATACCATTAAACCTATCCTCCGCACCCTTATCAAATTTGTTTGCATAAAAAAGCCCATCATAGCCCAAACTTAGTTCGTGATTTTTCTTTATTAGCCAGATAAAATCAAGTGCTAGATTCCCATACCCGATAGGCAAATTTATAATTCCATTATCATCAAAAGCCCCGATACTAAAGCGCGCTCTTTGCGTGCTAAATATATTGTATCTCACACCTGCTTTGACGCTCGTGCGAAACACCTCTCCCCACATTTTATAGTAGCGCACGCTAAAAGAGGCTTGTGGCAAATGCCAAGAAATAGCGTTGTGTAGCTCATCTGCACCGATTTGCACAGGCTTTTTCATTGCCATATCTATGCTTGAGAGCAAATCATAGCTAACCCCGATTTCAGGGGCTACATAGCTATTGTATTTGTATTGATAAAATGTAATCCCCGTGCGCATTTCTGCACCCACACTCCACATAAGTGGCACTTTAGAAGCACTTGAAGCAGAGGTTAGCTTCACACTTTGCCCAGCTACTTGCATAGAAAATTGTGGGAAATCAACCCCGCCACGAATATTGCCTTTGATAAATCCCTCCCAAGCCCTTTTGCGAAATGCAAATGACTTAAAGTAGTGCATTCCTGCTTGCAAGGCGTTTGTTTGGATTTTTGTATCTGCTCCAAGTAGCTTGGTGCTAGTATTTACAAACTCATAGCCCACATAGCCACCGATGATTCCCGCTGCTCTTAGATTTTTTTGCAAGCCTACAAGCGTGCCTCCTACCCACTCTACTGCGTTAGAGCTACCCATATCCGCATACGAGTGCGCACTATAAGGCAGCACAAACACTCGATTATCCCTCCTGCCATTATATGGGATAAACATCGCATCTAGCTGGTCGATAAGCTCAAAATTATTATATTTTTTTAGATTTTGTGCCCTGCTTTGCTCCAAAGTCAGCTTTGCGACTTTTTGGCGCACTTTGTCGATAGAATCTTGGTTTTTTGAGCGCGTTAGCTTAGAAAACCTTTTGCTAGAATTTGTAAGCCTGCCCATATCCTCTTTTAGTTCTTTTAGCTGTGCTTCTTGCTCATAGTATCTATCGCTATGAAATGTCTTTGTCGTCATTGTATCAAGGATATTTTGCGTCATCACGCTTCTACGCATATAGCTTAGGGCAAGTGCGCGATACACGCTAGAGCCTTGAGAAGTGCTGACATCTGCTTGGAGAAAAAATCCATCTGAGCCTTTTGTAAGCCTTACGCCTTGCCCCGCTGTGATATGAGTGCCATTGATGCCTGTTAGTTTATCATCACCATCACCTTTAAGTATGAGGTTTTCATACCTGTATTCTACGCCTTTTTGCGCTCCTTGCCCAATGTTTATTATGATACTTTGTGGCTTGACATTATGGGTAGTGAGAGAACCCGCGATAAAAGAGAGATGTTGTTCTCTTGTTGTTGGGTTGCCTTTGGGGTTATTCCAAACAGCCCCACTACTATTGATATTTAGGCTAATCCCATCTAGCTCAAGTCGCTCTACTTTTATACCAATGTTGTTGCTACCTAGCAGGGCATTGCCCACGCCTTGCTCTATGCCATTTATAGTAGTCCTCTCACCTAGTCGCAGGGTTTTTATAGTTGTTGTTGTGGTGCTACTACCAGACTCAAGTCGCCCCAAATACGCACCAGAGCCAAAAACACTAAGTGTTTCCATATTTCCTGTGAGGATAAGCCTACCCACAACAGCACCTGCTCCTACTTCCACAGAGAGAGTTATGGGAGCATCTGCCCCAGACTTTTCATTGCGAAAATCAAACCAAGTGTTTGGTGCGCTGACATTGAGAAATCTTACATTATGTCGCCTATCAGTCGAGTCATTCTCATTCTTTTTGAAATAAGCTATTATGCGAGATGGGCTTACTATGTAGGAGTATGTGTTTGCATTGCCTATGTGGTAGTTTGTCGTGCGATATTGTGTTGTTTGTGTTATGGTGGTTAAAAATGCTTTACCTGACAAATCGCTACCTGTAAATCCCGAAGTTATTGCGCCCTCACACCTTACATCTCGGGTAGAGCTAGCATCATTTTCTACAAAAGTGCAAATAGCCATAGCAGTATTTGTGCAAATCCCACTAGCTAAGCCTATCCCAAGCAATGATTTTGCTAGCTTGCGCGTAAGTAGGATAAAAGCTGATTGGCTTATTTTGTTGTTATATTGATGTTTTGCACAAACCGACAAAGCGAGAGCACTTGGCTTTCTTAAAGCCACTTTCCTTAAAGCGAGTGCGTTTGCTTTTCTTAAAGCCCCCTCCCGCAGCACGAGTGGGGTTTGGGGGTGGGTATCTTTTACGCTAGTAAAAACGCGGGAAAATTCGTCATTACTAAAGAAACTACGGCTTCGCCTTGTTTTGCGAGCAAATGCGCTAGCATTTGCGTGGCAATCTATGTATTTTCTTTTTGACTTATGGATTGCTACGCAAGTCTTTTTGCTTGCTCGCAATGACGGAATGGTGTATTCGCTAGCAGTTGCCGACTTTGCTTGAGTTTTGGAGTGAGAATTTACCCACCCCCTAGCCCCCTCCGCAAGGGAGGGGGAACTAAGTATTAGTCGTGAACTACTCTCTCTCTCTCTCTCTCGTTTTGACATTATGACACCTTTTTGGCAGACTTTTTTGCATTTGCTACAACCCCTTTAAAAAGATAAAACCCAAAATCAAATAAAATCAAGTTCCTTTGGCTTCTTGCTTTGCATTATGACTTTTCGTATCTCACTAATCGCACTTGGCGTGCCTATCATTAGGAGTTTGCACTCACTTGTGATTACCACATCTGCATCGGGCATAGTGAAGTATTTGCCGTCTTTTTGTGTGATACCTACGATAAAGACTTTTGCGATTTCGTTGAAATGCCCATCCTTTAGTTTGCGAAGCACGAGCCAACTATATCGTGGCACAAACACTTCTTCTAAGTCAAGCCCTGTGTTGTTTTTGTAAGCAAATCTCTCAAGTAGATTTTGCATATCTGGGCGCAAAACCATAGCACTGATTCGCTGTGCCATAAGCTTGGGCGCAGAGATGACAATATCAGAGCCTAGTTTTTGGAGTTTGCCTTGCTGCTCCTCGCTGTGTGCGCTAGAGATGATATAAAGTGGCTTTCTATTTAGCTCTTGGGCAAATAGCTTAGATGATACGATGAGGGCGATATTATCAGAGAGATTTTTTGAGAATGTAACGATACCTCGCGCGGCAGATAGGTGGGTTTTTAGCATTGAAGTGGTTGATTGGGGGTCGCCTACGATATAGTATGGGTATCGATGAGAGATAGCCTCCTCCTCGAAGTTATCGCTATTATCCACCACGACAAATGGTATATGCGCTTCTCTAAATTGCTTGCTAAGCTCGATTGTGTATTCGTTGTGATAGCACACTACATAATGATTGCGCAATCTAGCGATATTATTTATCATTTTTCTCTCCTTTAGTATTCTAGTTAGCGTGCCTGCATTGACAATCCCTACGATAAAAGCCACGCTAAAAGTGATAATCCCCGCACCACACAGCATCAAAAACGCCGTAAAAAGTATTGCTAGTGGCGTGAAATTGCGCTCATTTAGCGCGCCAAATCCTGTGTTGGTAAAAGTGTAGGAAGATTGGAAAAATGCTTGCACGATTGAATAATCCTCGAGCAAAAAATACCCAATCGTCCCCACAAGGATAAACACCTGAATCAGCACAAGAGGTAAGCGAAAGGCTTTAAACTGCTCATATAGCTGTGGGGATAAATCTATATCTGGTTTATTGGAGTTGCCCCATTTGATGAATTTTTTGATTTTGCTAAGCAAGCTAAATCCTCGCTTTAATTTGACTTATGGATTTTGATGATTTTATAGATTTTGCTTATTTTGCTTGATATTTTGGACTTATATGACGAAGTGTAGATAAAGTTTATGTATTTTAAGGATTTTTAAGAATTTTGATTTTTTGCTTAGATTTTTTAGCTTGGACTTTTTATGCGGTTTAGACTTCGCTTGGCTTAGACTTCACTTAAAAGCCTAGAATCTAAAATGACTTATTTAGATTCTAGGATTAGATTCTAAGCAAGGATTTTTGCTTTAGCTATTGTGTTTTTTCATCGTTCGCAGTGTGGAGGCAGCGACTTTCACTCGCACACTTGTGCCATCTTCTAGCTTTATGCGGATACTTCGCAAGTTTGGCAAGCTACGCTTTTTTGTTTTGTTGTTTGCGTGGCTTACATTGTTTCCTACCATTGGTCCTTTGCCTGTGAAAAAGCATTTTCGTGCCATTTTCTATCCTTTGTTTGAATTTGCCTTTATTTGAATCTGCTTAAAAACAATCGCTTAAAACTTTTAAGCGCAAATAAAGGCGAATTTTAACAAAATTTTCTTGCAATCAAGCTTAAAACCTCACAAAATCCCTGCAAATATTTATACCAAAAGTATCGCCCTAAAATCCAAAGCCTATTTCAAGCATTGCCAAAATATTATTGCTCGCAGGGTATTGCACATTTACGATAGCTCCCGTTTGTCCTGCACCTGAAGTGTGTAGCAGTAGTTCGCTTTGCCCGATATAGCTATATCTGCCACTTACCTTTATGAAAAACAAAGCCCTATCGATTATGGGCATAGAGATTCCTATGCTTCCATTTAGCCCATATCCACTATCTTTGATTTCTGCGCGGTTGGCATAGGTTTGAGAGATATTGTAGTAGGAGTCAAATATCCACTTCGCGCCAAAAGCGTATTCTAGTGAAACTTTGCCTAGAGGGAATTTACCATCGATTTCTGCACCGATTCCACGCGTCTGAAGTTTGAATCCATTGCCTTGCTCATAGTCTCTTCTATACTTTTCTGCCTCATACAAAAGGTTTATAAAAAATGGCATTCTCTGATTTGCCACATTAAACCCAGCTTTGATTGGCAAAATATAAAACAAATCCTCCATTTTGCTGCCATATAGTCTAAACGCACTTCCGCTAAGGTTAGAATCCCCAAGCCCGATTTTGACATCAGTAAGCACTTGTAGCCGCTCTTTGTCATCAGTGATTCTAGCATACGCCCCCACTAGCCAGCCATAGCTTGTGATTTTGGCATTAGTGCCACTATCAAGTCCATACCACCCTCCAGCACTTGCGCGGATATTTAGGCAGAGATATTCATTGCAGATTCCAAAGGCATTGCTTGATATAGCACAAGTAAGCGTGCATATCGCTAGCAGTCTGCTTAAGAATGACTTTCGTCCAAAGCCTTGCACGCTAGAATCCTTGCTAATAGATTTTGTTGTTTGCATTGTTTGCTCCTTAATTTTCATAGTCTTTACGCGCTATCGTCTATATGCAGAGGTAGTTCTAGGGTTGCCACTTCTAGCATTATTGCCACTTCTTGTGGGGGTGCCACCTCTTGCATTGCTTGCTCCCCTTGCGTTGCTTCCACCTCTTGTGTTTGCTTGGCTTCTATTTTGAGTTGATGGCTTAGCGGTGGATTTTGCACCTCCCTTGCTAGTGCTTTTTGTGCTTGCAGGGGTTGATTGAGAGCTACTTCCTTTGCTTGTGTTTATGCTAAGCGTATAGCGGAAATACACCGCGTAGTTTGAGGTTGTGCTATGACGATAGCTCACAACCATTCCTAGTGTTTCTTGACTTCTTTGATACAAAATATGCTCAAAAAACGGCAAACTTACACCTACTTCTATGCCATTGTATTTCAAATAGTGTATGCGCATACCTAGATTTGCCCCCACATCTAGGTGGGTTTTTGCGATTGTTTGAGTGCCTTGTCGAGTAGCATTTAGTCTCCATTGCTCTTCTAGCTCGTTTATCCGAGCAGAATCATAAGTCTTGCCACCTATATAAAATCCCGCATAAAATCCCGCATCCACACTTGGCTTAGACACGGCGTTTAGTAGCACATCAAAGCTTCCACCATAAGCCATAACGCTAATATCTTGCTTTTGCTGCATATCATCGACAAAGCGTAGATTTGTATAAGTGAAATACCCGCCCAAGCGGAATCCAAACTTATCGCTGAAAAAATGCTTATAGCCAAGTATTCCGCCGTATTGCATATCGCTTACATTCTTATCGCTTGGATATTGAGCGAGTCCGTTTGTGCGGGTTTGCACTTTGTACACCAAGTCGCCATAGCCCACTTGCAGTCCTGCAAACACCCCGCTTACTTCGGCATTTGCGACACTGCACGCACCTGCAAGAAGTGCAGTGGCTAGATATTTGCCTATTTTTGTGCCTATCGTTTTGTTTATAGTCTTTCTCATAGAGATAGAGTCCTTTCGTATTTGGATAAACAACGATTATGGCAGAATCCACCTCACACACTTGTGCATAATCTCGCATATATTTTGATTTATATACAAGATTTTGCGCAAGATTTTGTGCTAAATCAGCACACAACTTGACTTGGCATACATTTGACGCATTTATGCGCAAATTTTACGCGCAAAATCTAACCAAATCTAGCAAAATCAAATTTATAGATTTTGGTGTGAAATCTTAAGGTTTTATCCTATTATCTTGCCATTAACTCGTTATTTTGATAGGCATTGTAACGCGTTTTTTTTTTTTTGTATGCAAAAAGCGTATTTTTTGAGTATTTTCCCCTGTAATTGTTACTATTGGTTACTTTTTGCACGAAAATTTTGAAAAATTTTTGCAAAAAATCCTAAAAATAAATAGTTTTTAAACACAATTTTGCGTAAAAAATCACAAAAATCATCAAAAATAAAAGGCATATACATTCATATTTTTTAAGATTTTTTTAATATAATGTCGCTTTGATATTTTTATAAACTTTAGCGAGTTTAGAAAATCACAGAGATTGCTTAAAAATTTGCCAATTTTTTAAGCAAAAAATCACTTCAGCAAAAGCACTTTTTAGCAAAATGATTTTGCTACCCCACACCCACCACACCTAAAGGCGCGTAAAAATGGAATTTTTATCTTATCTAACCGATGGGAATGTAACGACATTTTTTTTGCTTTTGTTGCGCTTTAGCGCGATTTTGGCGTTTTTCCCGTTTTTTGATTCCCAGCTTGTGCCTGTGAGTGTGCGCGGTGCGTTGGCGTTTTTTCTCACTATCGTGTTTTTGCCTTTGGCGCATTCTCCTGCTGTGATTACCAATCTGCCTGATTTGCTATATGCGGCGTTTATGGAAGTCGCACTAGGGTTTATGGCGTCTTTGCTACTTCAAGTGGTGTTTAGCTCGCTTGCCATAGCAGGTGATACGATAAGTTTCTCTATGGGTATGACTATGGCAAGTGCCTATGACCCAAGCAGTGGCAACACCCGCCCAATCATCGCTCAAGTCCTCATCATAAGCGCACTTGTGCTAGCCCTCGTGCTAAATTTTCATCATCTAGTCTTGCAATTTATCGCATATAGCCTTAAGATTTTGCCACTAGGAGAGGTGGCTTTCTCGCCAAATGTCATAAACTACATTATCCGCGCATTTGGTGGAATGTTTGCGCTAGGGTTTGCTATGGCTTTCCCTGTGCTAGGCATTATTTTGCTATCTGATATTGTCTTTGGTATGATTATGAAAACCCACTCACAATTTAATCTTTTTTCCTTTGGATTCCCTATCAAAATCGGCATAGCACTTTGTGTGATAATCCTCATAGTCCCCGGGATTTTGTATCATTTCAAAACCGATTTATACGAAGCCTTTAAGGCAATGTCGATTATTTTTGACTTGGATAGATAGTTTTATGTTAGGTAGTTTGGGGTTGCAAAATATTTGCCAAAATCTGCCCAAAATCCACTGCAATGAGTGCAAACAGCGATTTTACATTCCTAGTTAATTTTATCTGTGGCGAAATGTGGCAAGAAATTATCATAGACAACATCTAAAATATAGCATTTAGGAAAATATAAGATTCTAGCTCAAAACCTCGCCATATAGGCTTCCACCCTCATTGTGGCTTACTCGCACTCGTGCAAAATCCCCGATATTTAGCTTCACTCCTTGAATGTGTAGCAAGCGATTATTATCGCTTCTACCCTCGCTAAAGATTTGCTTTTCATCTGCATAAGTATTCTCAATAAGCACCTCATAGACTTTGCCTATCTCGCCTTGTGCGATTTCGCGCAAAATCTCTCTATGTCGGTTTTGCAATGCGCTTAATCTCTCTTGGGCTACTTGCTTTGGGATAGCATCTGCTTCCCCCCAAGAGTGCGCTAGTGTGTGCGGACGAGGCGAGTAGATAAAGCTATACATCGTATCAAATCGCACACTCTCTAGCACTTCTAGCGTCTCTTTGAAGTCCCTCTCACTCTCACTGGGAAAGCCCACGATAATATCCGTGCTAATGGTTAGCTCTGGCATAAGTGAGCGCATTTTTAGCGCACGCTTGATATACCACTCCTTTGTATAGCCTCGTTTCATTTTTTTTAGAATCGCACTAGAGCCACTCTGAAGCGGGATATGGATAGATTTGCAGACTTTTTTGTTTGCTGCAAACTCTTCTATAAACTCATCATCAAAATGCAGTGGGTGAGGCGAAGTAAAACGAATGCGCTCTATGCCATTTACTTCGCTTAGCAGTCGCAAGAGTTTGGGGAAATTTATGTCTTTATATTTGGATTCTAGCTCGGTAGAAAATCTAACCCCATAGTTATTGACATTTTGCCCAAGTAGCAAAATCTCTTTGACACCATTTTGGGCTAGCTTGTTTGCTTCATTTAGTAGCAAATCTGGCGGGATAGAAATCTCTTTGCCCCTAGTGTGTGGGACTATACAGTAGGCACAGGACTTATCACAACCGATAGAGATATTTAGCAATGCTTTGATTTTGCTTTGTCGCACACTTTCAAACGCATACAAACTATCATCATAATCAAGTGCGACTTCTACGGCTTTGTCTTGGTGGATAACCTGCGTGATTTTAGAGATATTTCGCGCTCCTAGCACGAAATTTACACTCGGGGCTTTTTTTATGATTTCTTTGCCTAGATGACTTGCGGTGCAGCCACAGATACCGATTTTGGCATTTGGCTTTTTGATTTGGGTGTATTGCCCGATTTCAGAAAACAGCCTGCGCTCGGGCTTTTCGCGCACCGAGCAGGTGTTTATCAAAATCAAATCCGCTTCTTTTGGCTCATCTGTGAGTGTGTAGCCCTCTTTTGATTCTAGCTCGGCTATGATATGCTCGCTATCGCGTTCATTCATCGCACAACCAAGCGTTTGGATAAAAAGTTTCATTGCAAAATCTAATTAAAGTCTAAAATTCATTGTTTTAGCGCACAAGTGCACTTCCAAAACCTAAATAATGCGAAATTCATAAATCATATCCGCGCTATCTAGTCCGTATCGCACTTCTCCCATATAGACGGTTTTGCCTTTTGCTTCTATGAGTGCTTTTGCTTTTTTTAGGTCTTTGTCCTTACAGCTTCTATCGAAGTATAAAATCTGCATACCCTCTTTTGATTCCACTTCATTTGCCAAATCTTCTATGACAATGCTAGTTGTTTGAGGTTTTGCCTGTCCTTTTGCCAAAGTCTGTCCTAAGTCCATTGATGCGAGTTTTAGCTCCATTTTTTCTCCTTAACGCGTTTTGTTTTCGCGCTTAAATTTTCGCGTTATTGTAACGAATTTGCCTTAAATTTTTGTTATAATCACGGAATTTGCAAAAGTTTTTGCTATGTTTTGATACTTGGATTTTTTAGGGATTTTATCCAAACTATTTCAAACAACGCGTAAAATCTAACAATTATCACAATCCACCACAACACAAGCTAAAAGGACTTACAAAATGGAAAAGATTTTAGACATTATTGAGCTTCTTGCGCACGAGAGGGGACTAGAGCCAGCGGCTGTCTCTCAAGTAGTCAAAGAAACGATTATAAAAACAGCAAAAAAACAATTTGGCGAGGAGCTAAACTATATCATTGAGGAGGACGAAAAAGAGCGCGATTTTAGGCTTATCCACGCTGTGATTGTGTGCGCTGATGATGATGAGAGGGCTAGCAAGGATTCCCAAAACTTTATTAGGATTTCAGAGGCAAAAAAAAGCGCACCAGATATAAGCCTAAATGACGAAATCCACTACGAAATAAGCCTAGAAAATATGAGTAGAAACGCAGTAAATGCGCTTTTTTCAGACCTTGGATACAATATCCAAAAAACTATCGACAATCAGCTATACACCACGCTAAAAGCGATGCAGGGCAAAATAGTCAGCGGACAAGTCATCGCCATAGATGATGCCCAAAACACGCACATAGAGATAAAAGAATCTGCTAGCGAAGTTCGCGCCATACTTCCGCTAAAAAACCGCATAAAAGGCGAAAAGTTTAAAATAAATGACACGGTAAGCGGGATTTTGCGTAGTGTGAAGTTTCAAAAAGACGGCGTGAGGCTAGAGATTTCGCGCACCACACCTAGAATGCTAGAAGCCCTCCTAGAAAACGAAGTCCCAGAAATCAAAGACGGCGAAGTGCTAATCCACAAAAGTGCTAGGATCCCGGGTGAAAGGGCAAAAGTAGCACTCTATACTGCCAATCCTAGAATCGACCCCATAGGTGCGACTGTGGGGACAAAGGGCGTGCGTATAAACGCGGTAAGTAGGGAGCTAAATGGCGAAAATATCGATTGTATCGAATACAGCGAAGTGGCTGAAATGTTTATCGCTAGGGCATTATCCCCTGCGCAGATTTTGGGGGTAAAAATAGAAAAAACCCAAGACATACAACAAGAATCACAAAATGAAGCGCAAGAATCTAGCGATTCTAGGCAAAGTAGCAAAAATGACAAAAAAAGCCCAAAAGCAAAAGTCCTAATCGCCACCGACCAAAAAAGCAAAGCTATCGGCAGAAGTGGGATAAATATCCGTCTAGCGTGTATGCTTACAGGCTATGACATAGAGCTAGAGGAAGTAGGCAAAGAAGCACCAAAAGAAGCCACACAAGAAGAATTGCAAGAATCTAGTCAATCTAGCGAGCTAATAGATTCTGCGGATTTGACAAAAGAGGAGCTAGAATCTAGCTTGGAATCCAGCACACAAGACACAAAACCAAAAGAGCAAGCAAAAGAATCTCAAGCAAGTGATTCTAGTGAATCTAGCGATTCTCAAAAAGTCGGCAAAGACGCCCTAGAATCCCTATTTAAGCAGTAGTTTTACGCGCAAATTTTAAGCGCATTTTTGCTATTTTAATCATTTGAGGGTTTTTATTATTTGGCATAGATGAAGTCTTTTGTGCCTTGCGCAACTTCGTGCCTTGCACAATTTTTGTATACTGCAATTTTTGTTTTGCACAATTTTTGCGCTTCTAAAATCACAAAAGTGATTTCACAAAAAACTTTACAAAACTTTACCCCACTCTTTTTAGATTTTACATATTGCGTTTTAGTCGTAGTGAAATTTGTATGCTATAATTCCCATTGCGCTAGATTTTGCTAATCTTGCTTTATTTTTGCGAGCATTCCAAAGATAATAAAGCAATAACGCAAACTATCTGCGCAAAAATCTAAAACACAAAGGAAACACAATGGATACAACAATGTCCTACACGCATTTACAACAAAAGTGCCAAGCAAGCGCAAAACTGCGCACTAGACGCGATTCCTCTCTCTCTCTCTCTCTCTCTCTCTCGTAAAATAGCTAGCGTAGTTTCTGCCCTAGCACTTGTTGGCATACTTGCTTCTACTACTTTCACGCTTCAAGCACAAACCTCCCAAAATCCACAAAGCACTGATGAGAAAATCAAACAGCTTGAAAAAGAACTGCGACTCTTAGAGCTACAAAAGCAGATTGACCAAGCCAAAAAAGAACAATCTAGCAATAAACCCGCTGATAAGGCTACTGGTGATTCTAGCGCGACAAGCACTACGCAATCTATCCAAACCACCCAAACCACACCGCAAAAGCCTACCAAGCATTATGATTATGGTTATGACCGCAGTGGTTTATTTGCAGGAGTGGAGCTAGGCTATGGCGAGCTGCTTAGTTCAGTTTCAGGTGTTGCTTATAAAGAAAAAGATGGCGGCTTCAAATACGGACTACTGCTAGGCTACAATAAATTTTTTGTCAAATATTTTGGTATCCGCTTTTATGGAAATGCCAATGTTACTCAAGTCTACGACAAAAGAAGTGGCGATTGGTTATTTCGGCTAAACTATGGCGTAAATCTCGATGCAATAGCAAACTTCCTTGCCACAGATTATGCAGATTTGGGTGCGTTTGTAGGACTAGGAGTGGGTGGGCAGACTTATTTTTTCACAGGGCAAAATAAAGAAGCTCTTGATGCTTTTGAGTCTATGGGTGTAAAGGTTAGTTATACTAGCTTTGATGTCGGGCTAAATGTGGGCTTACGCACAAATATCGCTAAACATTTTGGCATAGAAGTAGCTGCTCGTGTGCCTTTTATCAAGCATAATTTACTTGAACCTAAAGGTGCTTATGTATTGCAAGAAACTTATAGCATTTCTGCTAGGCTTTTGTGGAATTACTAGCGATATAGATTCTAAGCCACGACCTACACATTTGTGTTGTGCATTTGTAGCACTTTTTGCAAGTGTTGCAAATGTGTAGTGTGGCGATGCTTTCTAATGCCTTTTGGCAAAACTTTTGTCTTTGCTTTTTGATTCTGCCCAGCTTCTATTGAATTTATCCCTAGCTTCTAGCAAATTTACCCAAATTTACCCTGCGATAAGGCTTAAGCTCCCCTGTATCACAAGCGCGTTTATAATGTCGATAAAAAACGCACCCACCAAAGGCACGATGATAAAAGAAATATGGCTTGGTCCATAGTGTGAGGTAACTGTTTGCATATTTACCATAGCCGTAGGTGTCGCGCCAAGCCCAAATCCACAATGCCCAGCTGCTAGCACAGCCGCATCATAGTCTTTCCCACAGAATTTAAATGTTACAAACACCGCGTATAGCACCATAACGACAGCTTGTGTGGCAAGAATAACCACCATAGGCAGTGCTAGCGAGACAAGCTCCCATAAATTTATCGTCATCATCGCAAAGGCAAGGAAAAGCGAGAGGCTTACATTCCCGATTACAGAGACTTCCCTGTCAAATACTTGGTGGATTTTAAGCGCGCTTAAAACATTTCGCAAAATCACCCCACAAAATAGGCAATACACGAAAGTCGGCAAGTTGAAATCCTTTATGTATTGTATGTCAAGCCCTGCTAGATAGCCCCGCTCAAAGCCCTTAGCCAAAGTGCCTACAAGCAGACAAATGGCAATGAGGGCTAGGGATTCTATGAAACTTACAGAAGTGATGAGTCGCTCTTTTGTAGGGGCTTCAAAGCCGTGTGGATTGTCATCTTGGACTTTATCGGGGGTTTTTAGTTTGTAGTGCTTTACCAAAAACCGCGCCACAGGACCACCGATAATCCCGCCCATAATAAGCCCAAAAGTCGCGCACGATAGTGCCACTTCCGTAGCCGCGCTGAAGTTATAAGGCATAGATTTGAAAATATCTGCCCACGCCACACCCGTGCCGTGCCCTCCACTCATAGTGATAGAGCCACCAAGCAGCCCTACAAGCGGATTTACACCCATCGCATAAGCCGCACCAACGCCGATAAGGTTTTGCAAGATAAGTAGCCCGCAAACTATCACAAGAAAAATCCCAAGCAGTCTCCCGCCTTTTTTGAGCGAGGCAAAATCCGCACTAAGCCCCACAGAGGTAAAAAACGCTAGCATTAGCGGGTCTTTTAGTGAGGATTCAAACTTTAGCTCTAAGCCTGCAAATTTATACACACCAAAAATCACAACCGTAGCGATAAGCCCGCCCACGACAGGTTCTGGGATATTGTAATCTTGCAAAACTTTCACGCGAGCGATGATAAATCGCCCCAAAATCAGCACTGCCACCATAACGACAAGCGTGGAGTAAAAATCAAAGTGAAAAGTATTCATCATAAGCCTTTTTAGAAGTGTTTTAGCGTATCATAACACAAAAGAGAAAGTTTAGAAATGCAAAAATGCCAAAAAATACGAGCAATGATTATAGCATATTACATTGACTTAAGTGCTATGCAAAATCTGCTATAATTTAGCCTTGCTTTAACGGAAATATTTTAATACTTTAAGTGGCTTTTAGCGCGAAATCGCTTTGCAAAATCACATTTTGATAAAATCTCACTTCTTTGATAGCCCACAGATAAACCATATTCTTACCTTAAGGAGAATCTATGCAAAAAAAATCATTACACCTATCACACCAAACAAAAAAATCACAAATCCGCCTAAAAGCCGAGTGGGAGAAGCAAAGAGCGATTTTGCTTTCATTTCCCCACGCAAATAGCGATTGGGCTAGTCATATAGATGAAGCAAGAGCGTGCTTTGTAGAGATTATCAAAGCAATTACGCAGTTTGAAAAAGTCATCATCTGCCTAGATACGCAGGATTTGCAAGGATTTGAATTTTTGCAAAACGAGTTTGCTAGTGATTTTGCAAAACCTACGATAAAAAATCTCCACACTTTTTGCTTTAGCTCGCTAAAACTTAGCCAATCAATCACAATCGCATTTGTGCCGACAAATGACACTTGGGCTCGGGATTTTGGTGTGATAACTTTGTCATCACAAAGCCCCCAAAAACCACCAAAAAATATTTTGCTAAATTTTTGCTTCAATGGCTGGGGGCTAAAATATAGCGCAAATTTTGACAACCAAATAAACGCAAATCTAAAAAAAATGAAAATCCTAAAAGACACTATGCGCACGATAGATTTTGTGCTAGAGGGTGGCAGTATCGACACAGATGGGGCAGGGACTTTGCTTACTACAAGTGCTTGCTTGCTTGAGCCAAATCGCAATCCAAGCCTAAGCAAATGCCAAATACAATCCAAGCTCAAAAAAACGCTAGGCATAAGCCGAGTTTTGTGGGTGGATTTTGGGTATTTGCGTGGCGATGATACAGATAGTCATATCGATATGTTAGCACGATTTGTAGATAGGCAAACTATCGCTTATGTGGGCTGTGATGATACAAATGATGAGCACTATGAGGAGCTAGCAAAAATGCAAGCACAGCTAAAATCTTTTCGTCAAAAAAACGGCAAGCCCTATAAACTTATCCGTTTGCCCTTTGTAAGCGCGATATATGAAGCTAGTGATGATAGCGCAAGTAGCGACAAAAAAGAGAGATTGCCTGCGAGCTATGCAAACTTTTTGTTTGTAAATGGTGGGCTACTTGTGCCAACTTATGATGACAAAAACGACAAAAAGGCAATAGAGATTTTATCAAATGCACTGCCTCATTTGCGCGTTGTGGGGGTAAATGCACGCACGCTTATCAAATGGCACGGAAGTTTGCACTGCATAACTATGCAGCTTTATTAGTAAAAGCAAATGCTAAAAATTCACTGCAAAGGAATCACTCAAGGGGTTGGATTTCGCCCATTTGTTTGCACTTTGGGGAATGATTTGGGACTATGCGGAAGTGTGGCAAATGTCGGTGGCGATGGGATAATCTATGTAGATTTGCCATACACTTGGGATACTTGGGAAAATCTAAGCACAAATCTAGCAAATCAAAAAACAAGCATAGCAAGAACAAATGTGGCAAAAAAAAATGTAGCCAAGAGATTTGCGGAAAAGAATTTTGCAGAAAAGAAGTTTATAGCAAAAAAGTTTGTGCGATTTTTTGTGCTAGATTTGGATTTTTCTCTTGTGCTTTTGCCTCCTTTGCGCTCTTTACACTACTTGCACGATAGAGATTGCGCTGATTTTGCTAGCAAAAATTGCGCTAGCACAGATTTTAGCGCGTTTTTTAGCGCGTTTTTTGCTTCTCTGCCTACAAATGCCAAAATCCACTCTATAAGCATTTCTTATCTTTGTGAAGAGGATTATCATAAGGTGCGAAATATGCACAAATCTAGCCCTAAATCCACTCCAAAATCCACTCAAACTCGCAACAAAGATTCCAAGCAAAATCCAAAATCTAGTTTTGAGATTTTGGATTCTATCCCTGCTTTTTTTTCGCTAGATTCTAGTATTCCGCAGGATTTAGCTATTTGCAAGGAGTGCTTAAGCGATATTTTTTGCCCCACTTCTAGGCACTATCTCTATCATCTCATTTCTTGCACAAATTGTGGTGGGCGATACTCACTTATCAAATCCTTGCCCTATGATAGAGAAAACACAGCGATGAGTAAGTATGAAATGTGCCAAAAATGCAAGCAGGATTATGCAGATATGCAAAGCAGATTTTTTCACGCCCAACCTATCTCGTGCAATGATTGTGCCGTGCCTATAAGGCTTTATGAGGGTAGAGAGATTATCACAAAAGATAGAGATATATTTGATAGGCTAGCAGTGCTTTTAGATTCTGGCAAGATAGTTTGCATAAAGGGCTTAGGTGGGTTTGCACTTATCTGTGATGCGACAAATGCTAGTGCTATCACTACCTTGCGGGAGAAAAAAAATCGCCCAACCAAGCCATTTGCCATAATGGCAAAAGACATAGCCACCGCACAAAAAATCGCAAATCTAAACAAAGCAGAATCTAGCGCATTGTGCGAGGCGAGCGCACCTATCGTGCTAGCTTGGCAAAACAAGCAAAATCCACTAGGTTTGGCTTTGGAGCAAATCGCACCAAATCTATCCACTATTGGAATCTTGCTTGCAAACACGGCGTTGCATCATATTTGTTTTAGCATATTTGGTAAGCCCATCATCTACACAAGCGCGAATCTAAAAGGAGAGCCAATCATCACAAACCTGCAAGAAGCTCAAGAAAAGCTAGAATCTATCACAAGCTATTTTTTGGACTTTGAGCGTGAGATTTATAATGGCATAGATGATAGCATATTGCGCTTTATCGCTGGGGATATGCGCCCTATTCGCTTAGCTAGGGGCAAGACACCGCTAAATTTTGCACTGCCAAATCTGCAAAATCAAACGCCACAAAAATCAATAAACTTGCAAAATCAAACTTCCCCACAAAATCTGCAAAATCCAAAATCTTGTCCCAAACAAAATCAAGCAGATTCTATTAAGCACCACAAAAGCACTGATAAAGGCGAGATAAAAATCCTAGCCTTTGGAGCGCAAGATAAAAGCACACTTTGCTTTTGTGATGAAAAGCGATTTATGCTAAGCCATTATATCGGGGATTTATCTAGCGTGGCTACGCAAGAAAAATTTATCACAAATATGGAGTTTTTTGCCCTCGTGTATGATTTTACGCCACGCGTGCTAGTAAGCGATTTTCACCCCCGATATGAGAGTGTGAAGCTAGCAAAGCAAATTAGAGAGGAAAATTACGCCACCACAAAACATTTGCAAATCTATCATCATCACGCGCATTTGTGCGCGATTTTGGGCGAGGTGGCTAGCAGTGTAGATGAGGAGATTTTGGGGATTATATGGGATGGGAGTGGGCTAGGGGAGGATAGCAGTATTTGGGGAGGTGAGTTTTTATTTGGTGGGTTTGGTGGCATTCGTAGGGTAGGGCATTTTGGCGAGTTTTTCCTCTATGGTGGGGAGGTAGCGATAAAAGAGATTTGGCGTGTAGGATATGCCCTAAGCAAGTTATGCGGACACGAAAAAATGGTAGCCAAATACGAAACAGAAGTGATTTCAAAAGAGATTTTGCCACTGCTAAAAGTCGCTATCCAAAAGGGCATAAACTCGCACAAAACCACTTCGGTAGGCAGGCTATTTGACGGCGTAGCAAGCCTACTTGGAATCCTCCAAAACACGCGCTATGAGGGTGAAAGTGGCGCACTTATAGAGGAGCTGTATTATCAGTGTCCTAAGCTAGATTTTAAGCCATACACTTTTTGCTTGCAAAATGGTGTAGTAAGCCTAGAATCTTTTATCTATGAAATCTGTGAGGATATATTTTTGGGCGAGCCTTTGCCACATATCGCTAGGAGGTTTATTCACACGCTTAGTATCATCGCACTAGATTTTACAAAAGAGTTTTTAGGAAGCACGACAAGTGAAGCAAAATCTAGCCACAAGCAAATAAAAGTCGGCTTTAGTGGCGGCGTGTTTCAAAACAAGGCATTGTGCGATGAAATCCACGCGCTATTTTCTAGGGCAAAGATTCCGCACTTTTTTCACACTATCGTGCCGACAAATGATAGCGGGATAAGTTTTGGGCAAGCAGCATTTGGGCTATATGGTAAGCACTAGGCTAAATCCAAAACCACAGATGACAAAAATTATGGTGTTTTATTTGCTTGTGGCTAGCCAAAATGTTAGGAGATTTTGCCCGCATAGTTTTGGTGTAGTTTTGGCGATTAAATAGTGATTAGCCATAGTTGTTTAACAATCTTATTTATACTTAAAGGCAAATTTTTTGCAAGCAAATATAAAAATTACATAAGGAGCAAAAATGCAAGACTTTATCCAAAAAGAGATAGCCGAGTCAATCGCCACCCTAGAGCAAACCAAATCCCTAGAATCTAGCATAATCAAAGTGGCAAATCTCATCACAGACGCGCTAAAGCAAGGCAACAAGCTAATCACATTTGGAAATGGTGGGAGTGCTGCTGATGCACAGCATTTCGCCGCAGAGCTTAGCGGACGCTACAAAAAAGAGCGCGAAGCCCTAGCAGGAATCGCTATTAGCACAGACACTTCCGCGCTTACTGCTATTGGCAATGACTATGGGTTTGATGTGGTGTTTTCTCGTCAAGTAGAGGCTATCGCCAAGCGCGGAGATGTGCTTTTTGGGATAAGCACAAGCGGAAACTCTGCAAATGTGCTAAATGCTTTTGAGAGTGGCAAAGCTATGGGGTGCAAATGTGTGGGATTAAGCGGAAAAGGCGGAGGGAAAATGAATAGTTTGAGCGATATAAATCTTGTAATCCCAAGTGATAACACACCTAGAATCCAAGAAGCACATATTTTAGTGATACACATTCTATGCGGACTTATCGAGCTAGAATACTAAGCAAAATCCGCTTTCTAGCTTAAAGAGCCAAACACAAGCCAAAAATATACTAAGCTAATCTAAAATATGCAATCCCTAGCGCAGTTTGGCTTTGGCAATCTATATGAGCTAATCCTAACCCCCCCACATAGCTATCAAAACACAATGCCAATACAGAATTTGGCAGATAGCGTAGAAGGCGCGCTATCTTTGCAAATCACAGATTCTCGCTATCACCCAAAGGCATATACTTTTTATGGATTTTCAAAAAGCCTAAATGCAATGGTGGAGATTGTGTATTTTCACCCCAAGCCCTATCACAAAGCACTTTTCACACTCGGGCAAGAAGTCATAGTGCAGGGTAAAATGCGACTAAATAATGGCACACCTAGCTTTATCCAGCCTAAAGTCATAAAATCTCTTGGCGAGATTTTGCCTATTTTTAAGGTAGCAAAGCACAAATCCACCTCCATTCACTCCCTTTGTAAGACTTACATTACGCAAAAAAATCTAGCCAATCTAGGACTTCCTAGCGACATAGCACAAAGCATTATGGATATTTTCTATCCAAATGAGGAGTTTTATGCTCTCTATACTTCACACAAGGGCTTTAGTGGCAAGCATTTAGAAGCGTTGAAATTTGTAGAGCTTTTTTACTATGCTTTGCGACTTAGCAAGAAAAAAAGCGATTTTCCTGCCAAATGTGTATGCAGGGGGGATTATAGTGAGTTTGTCTCATCACTTCCCTTTAGGCTTACAAACGCTCAATCTCGTGTCATCGCAGAAATAGCGCGTGATTTTGGTAGTGGCAGGGCGGCGCGTAGGCTTGTTATGGGAGATGTGGGCTGTGGCAAAACTATGGTGATTCTCTCAAGTGTGATGATAGCATATCCGCAAAAATCCCTACTTATGGCACCTACTACGATTTTGGCAAAGCAGCTATATGAGCAAGCAAGATTGTATCTGCCTAGCTTTGTGCGTGTGGGGCTTATCACAGGGGATTCCAAAGAGTTTAAGATAAGCAAAGCCACACAAAAATCAAAAGGCAAAAAAGATAGCAAAGATTTTGACACACTTTTTGACTATGACTTCATCATCGGCACGCAAGCCTTGCTTTATAGGGACATTGAGGGGGAGGATTTCGCACTTGTGATGAGTGATGAGCAGCATAGATTTGGCACGAAGCAGCGATACACACTAGAAAAGCTAGCAAGTAGCACAAGGCAAAATTCTAGCGCGGATTTTGGTGCTAGCTTTGGCAAGGCTAAGGATTCTAGCGCAAATTCTAGTGCTAAGATAGATTCTAGCGTGGATTTCAAAGCAAAATCACAGGCTGATTTGCAAGCACACCTAGAAAAAAATCCAAAAACAAAACAAGCTAGCAAGCCCCATATTTTGCAGTTTTCTGCTACGCCTATCCCACGCACTATGGCGATGCTAGAATCCAAAATGATAGATGTCAGTATCATTGATGAGCTACCTTTCAAAAAAGACATTTCTACGCACATCATCACTCGTAGCGACTTCAAAGAGCTACTTGCACACATACAAAGCGAAGTAGCCCAAAACCACCAAGTCGCTATCATCTATCCGCTTGTGGAGCAAAGCGAAGTCATAGACTATCTCTCTCTTAGCGAGGGGGCTAGATTTTGGCAGGAGCGATTTAGTGGGGTGTTTATCACTTCTGGACAGGACAAAGACAAGCAAGAAGTGCTAGAAGCCTTTGCCAAAGAGGGCAAAATCTTGCTCGCCACCACGCTTATAGAGGTGGGAATCTCACTACCAAATCTCTCTACCATAGTCATAATCGCGCCAGAGCGACTAGGGCTAGCCACGCTTCATCAGCTACGCGGGCGCGTAAGCCGCAATGGACTAAAGGGGTATTGCTTTTTATACACCCAAAGCAATGGCGATAATGCGCGGCTAAAAGATTTTGCCACCCAAAGCAGTGGGTTTGAAATCGCTAGGCTTGACTTGGCTTACCGCAAAAGTGGAGATTTGCTAAGTGGGGATAAACAAAGTGGGGAAAATCTGCTTTGGGCTGATTTAGCCCAAGATGAGGACATACTAAAACGCGCACTAAAAGAGCTAAAGTAATAATGATAGAATTGTGGCAGAGGGTATTCGTTTATTTAAAAACTATTCATTAGATTAACCGTGTTTGGCTTTTTAAAAACCCCCTCCCTCTGCGGAGGGGGTTTGGGGGTGGGTATCTTTTGCGTTAGTAAAAACTCGGAAAAATTCGTCATTGCGAGGCAGTGGCTTTAGCCACAGCGAAGCAATCCACCACCCGTCATTGCTGGAATTTGATTTGTCAGATTCGTAGCAATCCACCCCCAATCGTCATTGCGAGCAAGTCGCAAGACTTGCGTGCAATGACGAAAAAGAACCCTCCCCCTTAATCCCCCTCCGCAGAGGGAGGGGGAAATAGATTGCTTCGGGCTAAAGCCCTCGCAAGGACGATTAGCGTGTTTTTATGAACACTAAGTGATTCTTTCAATGATTTGGATTGCCACGATTTTGCTTTCGCAAAACAAACGAAGTGAAGTTTCTTTAGTAAAATCTCGCAATTACGGAAGTGCTTGCGTTTGTTTTGCTCGCAGTTGTGTTTTTGTTGCTTGCAGTTGCTAGCCTTGCTTGAAGTGTGGAGGTGGTATCTACCCACCCCCTAGCCCCTCGTGCTAAGGGAGGAGGGAGCTTCAGGCTTGGGCGTTTAAAGTATGACAAATGTTTGAGTTATAAGCAAACACTTGCGAAGCAAAGTCAAAACAAAAAAATAAAATCAAAATAAAGACAAGTATTTATAAAAAAACAAAGTCAAATAAAATGTGAAGCGAATATAAAATAGTTGCATATACAACTATTTTGAAAAATATTAAACAATTTTATGCTATACTGCGCTTTTGGCAATGATTTGTCAAGACTTTTTAGGCATTTGATTTATGAATAGCAAAATGTCGCAACCCTGCGAGTTGCAAATAAATACAAGTTGCAAATGTAGCAAAAATACGCAAATTGCTTTTTGAAGCGCATTTTGCCAAGCACATTTGTCGCTTTAGATAAAAAGCCTTAGATAAGATTAGATAAAAATCTAAAGCTAAGCAAGACTTGAGAGAAAACTACACCATAAAAGCAGCAAAGATTTGGGAGCAAAATATGAGAATTTTATATGTCTTTTTCGTTTGTGGGGTATGTGCTTTGGGTGTCAAAGCAGCACCTAGCACGCTAGATTCTACACAAAGCACTTCTACCACTTCTACCACTTCTACCACTTCTACCACTTCTACCACTTCTACCACTTCTACCACTTCTAGCACTTCTAGCACTTCGCAAGATACCACATTGCAAAGTCCTTTTAGTCAAAGTCCAGCCTTTGATGACCCTGCTAGCAAAAGCCCTATTTCACAAGGATTTATAGGGCAAAGAATCTATGGGCAAGGAGATAGAGGATTTGATGATAAAGGATTTGAAAGCGCACTAGGCTCGCCCACCAAAGAGGAGCAGCTAGCTAGCGAATACTCTTCCCAAAACCTCCAAGATGAAGTAGAATCTCTGCTAAAAGAATCCAAGCACCAAGTAAATCTAGCCGAGCTTTTAGAGGCGGCAAAGAGTAATGACTCCCTCCAAGCTCAGCTCCTCCAAGTAGAATCCAATCGCCAAATCGCACGCGTAGCCAAAATAGGCTTTATCCCCAAGCTAGATGTGGATTATAGTTTGCAGCATAGTTATTCTGATTTGCGAAGTCTTGATGCAAATGCGATGAAATTTGGACAGTTTGGTAACTACCGCACACAAAACTTCAACGCTAGATTTTCGCTTGATTTGTTTAGCGGGTTTAGCACGATAAACCTTATCCGTGAGAGAGCTGCGACATATCGCTCATCTGTGGCAAATGCCGAGTATGCAAAGCAAAGCATATATCTGCAAGTGATTCAGGAGTATTATAGCTATTTCAATAACCTATCCCAGCTCCTCTCCCTAAAGCGCAAATACGAGGAGGTGCGCTCTGATGAAACGCGCGTGAAGCGACTATATGACGCGGGACTATCCACCATAGATGATTTGGAGTCTTTGCGCTCCCAGCTCTCCCTCACAGAATACCAAATCGCTGATATGAAGCTAAGCGTGGAGCAAAATCTATTTATGCTACGCTACCTTACCAAGCTAGAATTTGACGGACTTGTCCGCCAAGACATATCCACGCCAAGACTTAGTAGCGATGAGCAAAGGCAAGACATAGTCGCACTTAGCGAGCAGACAAAGGCATTAGAATTTCAAAAGCGACAATACCACTTCTACCCCACAGTAACTGTGGCAGATACCTATACTTACAGAATCGAAAAGCCAGATTATGTTACGAGGGCAGACCCGCAGTTTGGCAACTTTATGGCGAGGCAATTCCCCACACACGCAAATACCGTTACGCTTACCGCGACATTTACGCTGTTTGATAAAATCACCACAGGATTTCAACGCCAAAGCTACCAGCTAAACAAATTATCCAAGCAAAAAGAGCTAGCCTATAAGCAAGCCGAGAAGCAAAAAGATGAAGCCCTTTATCGTAAGCGACTAGAAATCGCTAAAAGCCAAATCCGCTCATCAGAGGCTAGCCTAAAATCTGCTAATATTTCCTTTGAGAATGTGCGCAAGCGATACAACTCCCAGCTTGTAAATTTCACTGACTACTTGCGCTCACTAAGCACCAAGTATGATGCAGAATCAACATACAATCAAGCCCTAAACAACTACGAGCTACAAAAAGCAAACTATATCTTTTATAGCGGACAGCAAATACAAGAGTATGTCAAGTAGCAAAATGTGGCAATGCCAAACCTAAGCGATACGGAGTAGTATGATGAAAAAGTCTGCAAAGTTTTTGATTTTGTTTTTGTTTGGACTAGGTGGCGCAAGCTATGCAGAGGATATATATGCTGTGTTTAATGTCAAAGCAATCAAAGACGCAAATCTCGCAATAGATGTAAGTGGCGTGGTGGAAAAAATCTTTGTCGATGTTGATAGTGAAGTAAAAAAAGGAGCGCAGCTCCTCGTGCTTGACAACAAAGACAAAGCCGCCCAACTAGAATCCATAAAGCAGCAATATCTTTTTGCAAAAGCCCAATGGGAGCGATACGCCAAAAGCGCGGACGCAGTGGATAAAAATACCCTAGACCAGCAAAAATCAAACTTCAAAAAACTAGAAGCAGACTATCAATACTACCAATCAATGTATAACAAAAGCATTTTGCGTGCGCCATTTGATGGCACTATCGCAGAAAAAAAAATCGAAGTAGGCGATGGCGTGGGCGGGACAAGCACTGCGCTATTTCGCCTTGTGAGTGCGGAGAAAAAGCTCGTTTTGCAGTTTGATTCTAAGCATTTATCAAAAGTCAAAATAGGCGATACATTTGAATACGCAATTGATGGCATAGGCAGCAAGCAATCTGTCATCATAAACAAAATCTACCCCACTATTGATAAATCCACCCGCAAAGCCACTGCTGAAGCAAGCGCACCAAATACGCTAAAGCCCGGGCTTTTTGGCGATGGGTTTATAAAGGCAAATGCGCCACAACACACACAAAATCCGCAAAACTTGCCAAATTCACAAAATCCACAAGAAAACATAGGACAAGAAAATCAAAAGCCACAAAATCATTAGAGCATTTAAGTAAGCCAAAACAACAAAAAGGAACAAGCTAATGTATAAATTCGCTATCAATCGCCCCATTAGCACGATAATGTTTAGCTTGGGAATTATGTTTTTTGGATTTTTGGGGCTAAAAAAAATCCCTGTCGCACTTTGGCCAAATATTGATTTTCCCATAGTGCTTATATCCACAGTATATCCCGGTGCTTCTGCCACTACGATTGAAAGCAAGGTAACTGACAAAGTAGAAGAGCAAGTGCTAGGGATTGATGGCATAAAAAATGTAACCTCCGTAAGTGTGCGAAACACAAGCCTTGTCATCGTCCAATTTCAGCTAGAAAAGCCTATAAGCGAAGCAGTGAATGATGTCATAAACAAAGTCTCTTCGGTGTATTTCACGGACGCAGATATACGAAAGCCCTCTATTGACAAAATCGATACCAACGGACAGGCAATCATTTCGCTATTTGTAAGCTCTGCTACGCACTCCGCACCAGAGATTATGAAGCATACAGACACTATCATAAAGCCCCAGCTCCAAAAAATCGCAGGCGTAGGTGGCGTGCAACTAAATGGATATAGAGAGCGACATATCCGCGTATATCCAGACCCTACCTTAATGGCAAAATATGACATAACCTACTCTCAAATCTCCCAAAAACTAGGTAGCGAAAATGTCGAAATAGACGGGGGCAAAATCATAAATGCCACACAGCAATTTTCTATCACTACCGATGGCAATAGCCCAAGTGTCGAAAAAGTCGGCAATATCCGCTTAAATGATAATGTCTTGCTTAGTGATATAGCTGTCATAGAAGATGGGCTAGAGGAGTATAACACTTACGCTGCGTTTAATGGCGAGGGCGGCGTGATAATGGAAGTGCAAAAAATCGCAGGCTCAAATGACATAGCCATAGCCGATGGTGTAAAAAAGGCATTGCCCATCATAGAATCCGTAAGTGAGGGGTATAATATCCGCCCGTTTTTGGATACCACAGAATTTATCAAAGAATCTATCCACGACATTGAGTTTGACTTGATTTTGGGTGGGATTTTGGCTGTGCTTGTGGTGTTTGTGTTTTTGCGAAATGTAACTATCACGCTTGTGTCTGCTATCTCGCTACCTATCTCGGTGCTGGGGACATTTGCACTTGTGCAAGCTATGGGATTCTCGCTAAATATGCTTACGATGATGGCTATCACGCTTTCTATCGGTATCATCATAGATGACGCCATAGTAGTCATCGAAAACATCTACAAAAAGCTAGAGGAGGGCAAGCAAAAAAGAGAAGCTGCCTATGAGGGTGTGCGCGAAATCGCTTTTGCAATCTTCGCTATTTCGGCTATGCTTTTGTCGGTGTTTGTGCCTGTGGGAAATATGTCTGGAATCATTGGCAAATTTTTCCAAAGCTTTGGGATTACAGTCGCGCTTGCGATTGGGATTTCTTATGTAGTAGTGATGACGGTGATTCCTATGGTTAGCTCACTTATTGCTAGTCCTAAGCAAAGTGCTTTTTATACCAACACAGAGCCGTATTTTGTGCGACTTCAAGAAATGTATGCAGGCACGCTAAAATCTGTGCTAAATCAAAAATTTATCGTATCTTTAGCTGTGCTTGGTATTTTTATCGCCTCGCTTTTTTTGGCAGGAAAGCTAGGAATGGAATTTATGCTAAAAGAGGACAGAAGTCAAGTGTATTTTTGGGTGCAAACCCAGCCCGGAATCAGTATCTATGAGATGAGGGCAAAAACCGAAGCCCTCCAAAAAGAAATCAACAAAGACACCCAAAATGTCGAATATACCACGATACAAGTCGCTTATGGCAAAACCCAAAACACGCACAAATCCAAAATCTATGTCAAACTTCACGATAGAGACAAGCGCAATATAGACCAATTTGTATGGATGCGCGAAATGGGCAAAAGGCTATACTCACTCAAAGAATCTAGTGGGCTTACTATCACTCCTGCAGAAGTGCCACTTATGGGTGGGGGGGACAACTCCGCACTACAAGTGGCGATATACGCACCCGAGCAGCGATTAGTCGATGAGAGTGCTAGCAAACTAAAGCAGCTTTTGCTGCACGATGAAAGGCTAAAAGGAAAGTTAGTTGATTACCACGAGAATCAATCTGATTGGCAGCCTGAATATCGCTTGAAAGTATTGAGGGCAAATGCAAATGAATATGGGGTAAGTGCCAAAGACATAGGGAATGCTATAAGTGCGGCTTTTTCGGGCGAAACCCAAGTAGCCTACTACAAAGAAAACGGCAAAGAATACAAAATCACTTTGCGTGTGCCAGATGAGCGCAGAGCAAGCGTAAATGACATAAAGCGCATACAGATTCCAAACAAAAACGGCGATATGATGTTTTTGGAAGGCTTGGTAGAAATAGAGGAGGGAAAAACCCCCACCACTATCAATCGCTACAATCGCCAACGAAGCATAATGCTCTATGCAAATACTGCTACAAAACCAAATGGCAAAAAATATCCACTAAGTGAAGTGCTAGAGACAATCGAAAAAACAAAAGGCGAGTGGCTATCTCAAGGCGCGACTTATAGCCTAAGTGGCGAAGCAGAAAATCTAGCTGAGACAGGTGCTGCATTTGGCATAGCCGTTGCCACGGCGTTTGTGTTGATTTATTTGATTTTGGCTGCGCTTTATGAGTCGATTTTAGAGCCTATCATTATTATGGTAACGATGCCTCTTAGCTTTTCAGGCGCGTTTTTCGCGCTAGGGATTGTAGGGCAACCACTAAGTATGTTTTCATTGCTTGGGCTTATACTGCTGATAGGAATGGTCGGCAAAAACGCCACACTGCTAATTGATGTGGCAAACGAAAAACGCGAGGAGGGCTATGGCATAAAAGATGCTATTCTCATAGCAGGGGAGCTACGACTTCGCCCGATACTTATGACGACTATCGCTATGGTATTTGGTATGCTACCTCTTGCGCTTGCCACAGGGGAGGGAAGCTCGATGAAATCTGCCATTGGTATTTGTATGATAGGTGGGCTTATCATTTCTATGCTTTTAAGTCTTTTAATCGTGCCTGTTTTTTATATGATTTTAGCCCCCATAGATGATAAAATCAAGCGATTTTACCGCGTAGCAAAATCACAAAGGCTTGCTTGATTTTGCGCTGTTTAGTGTGGTAAGATTTCTGTGGGCTTTTGCGTGATTTTCAAATATTGTATTTTTAGATTTTAGATAGATTTTGGATAAAAAATGATAGCTAATAAGTTTTTGTGTTTTGCTTTTTGTGTGGGGGTTGTCTGCGGTGGATTTACCCAAATGCTACTAGCAAAGCCCACAAGCCAAACAAAATCCACTCAAGCAAAATCTACAAAGCCCGCTAAATTTACCAAACCTCCAATATCCAAACCTGCACAAAGTCCAAACTCCACCACAAAAAATAGCCCCAAAAATACCCAAAAAACCACTACTAAATCCAAATCAACAAATAAAGATTCCTCACTAAAATTTACACTCACCCCCCTAGAAATAGAGGAAAACAAGCTAGGCAAACCTCGCAAAAATCCTCACTCACTATTCATAGGAGCTGGGCTAGGCTATGGAGTAGAGATACAAATACCAAAAGACACGGCTAATGCCAAAGACACAATATCTATGCTAAATATCGGCTTTCGCTCGGGCTATGAGTATATGCCACTAGCCTATATCGGCTTTCGCGTGTATTTGGACTATTTTTTGAGTGTGCGTCCTAGCGGGCTAGAGAGTGAAGCTACCTCTACATTTTTGGCAAATCTAAACGCACAAGGTAGAATCTACTCCTTTAGCGAAAGGTTTGAGTTTGGCTGGCTAGGTGGCTTAAGCGTGGGTTATGGAGTGCAGGATAAGCAAATCTCATCTAGTGATGATTCTAGCGAGCAGATACAACAAGGCAGAGGGGTTTTTCTAGGAAATGTAGGGGTTTTTGGTATCATTGATGAACATCATCGAGTAGAGATTTTAGCCAAACTCCCTATCAAAACCTTTGCAGAAGAAAGTCAAACACATACTTATGAGGATTATAGCTTTTTGCTTATGTATGACTATCTTTTTTGATTTTTATTGTGAAGCATTGGCAAAATATTGTGGGTAAAAATATTGTGCAAAAAAAGATTATGTAAAAAAGATTGCGAAAATTTTGCAAGAAATGTAAGAAATAAAGATAAGTAAGATAAGTAAGATAAGTAAGAAAAAATGGTGGCTCTGATTGGACTTGAACCAACGACCCCTACCATGTCAAGGTAGTGCTCTACCACTGAGCTACAGAACCAAAAACTAGCACAAAGCAAAACTAAAAAATAAACACTTAAATCACAAAAACACTCTAAAAATGCACGCCAAAAATCAACGCACGCTTGGGATAAAAGCAAGTTTGAATTATAAAGTATTTTTGTTTAATTTTTGCTTTATCGCCCTATTTTATGTTGCATTACTTCGTGTCATATTACGCGTTATGTTGCATTTGAAGCACCACGATTGATTATAACTCGTGGTGGCTATTTACAAATCCCAAATGCTAAAAAAACTAAAATCCACTTATGCAAAATCGCTTAAAAAATCGCTAAAGCCACTGTGGATTTGTAGTCCAGCTTACAGATAGCCAGATTTTGTAGCTTGGGATTGCAAGTGCGTGCTGTATCTCCTCACGGATAGAATCCAAGTCCGCCACCTTGCCCTCATAATCCCCTTTTACCAATATATTTATCTCCACCATAAAAAACCTACCAGATTTTGCTGTGTGTGTATCATAGTCGCTAAAGCCGTATTTTTGGCTTATTTCCTCCATTATGTGCGTGATTTTTTCATCGATTTCTTTTGGGGCTACCATTATCAAATCTTTGAAATTCGCTATGGCGATTTTTGCAGGGCTTATGCAAAGTAGCAAGGATAGCACGCACAAAAGCGCAGGGTCTACATATCGTGCCAATGTTTTCGCACTAGGGCTAATCGTGCCAGAATCAAGTGCGCTCCCACCACTTGTCCCGCTTAATATCACATAAATCACGCCAAACGCCACAATCGCACCCAAATATAGCACACAATCGATTTTCCACTCAATATTATCCACCTTGATTAAATCAGATTCTAGGGCTTTGCAAGCGCGGTGAGTGTAGACAAAAAGTGCTAAACAAAACAAAAACGCACACACACTATACACGCAAGCCCCACCCAAATACACCTCATACCCACCACTTAGAATGCTACTAAGCGCGTTTATAAACGCATACACACACACAAAAACAAGCACCAACGCCTTAAAAAGATTTACCATAGGTTCAAAGCGCACATAGCCGTATTGAAACACATCATCATCTTCTTTGTAGATATAGCGCGAAGTTATCACACTAAGCGCACCAAGCCCCACACTGATAAGTGATACAAACCCATCAAATGCGATTGAAAGCGAGCGCACAGCCACCCCAAAGCCAATCCCAAATATCGCTAAAATTAGCGAGCTAAACATAGAGATTTTTAGCACCATTTGTTCTTTTTGGGCTTCTTTTTTGGGAGAGGAAACATTAGCAGGTTTCGCGCTAGAATCGCTTTTTTTGCCTTTGCGCACAGAAGTGATATAGTTTCGTTTAAGTGAGAGTGTCTTGCTAAAAGGCAAGGAAGTTTTTAGGATAGATTCTTTTGGCTTTTGTGTGCTATCTTGCACGATAGAATCTCCCATTTTGGATTCTTTTGCACTAGATTCTTTCGCATTAGAATTATTTAAATCCACTATCTTAGAATCAGCACTTGTAGCACTTATATCATCGCTGTTTTGTGGCGTTAGATTTTGCATTTATATCCCCTATCTGCTCTAAATCACTTTTGGCGATTTAGCATTTTTGTTTTTGGGAGAGTTCTTTTTTGGCGTTTGAGAGCATAAGTTTTATGCGGTTTTCTTGATTGACTTTTGTCGCGCTTGGGTCGTAGTCTATGGATATTATGTTGCTTTGTGGATTTCGCTCTTTGATGAGCTTTAGCATACCGCGTCCTACTATGTGGTTTGGCAAGCAACCAAAGGGTTGCGTGCAAATGATATTATTTACGCCTTGCTCTAGTAGCTCTAGCATTTCAGCAGTGAGTAGCCAGCCCTCGCCCATATTCATTCCGTGCGAGACATAGCCATTTGCTAGGGTTTTGGTATGCCAAAACGGCGTAGGTGCGCGAAAAACCCCGTGCTTTTTTATCGCGCTTATCATATCTTTTTGTCGCTTCAAAAAATACCAATACACCGCTTGATAGATAAGCTTTTTGTAGAATTTATCGCCATAGAGTTTGTTATCCACAAGTCTATCATTTATGCAATAAAGCCCAAAATCTAAAAATCCCGGGATTACCACTTCGCAGTCCTCTTCTAGCAAGAAGTCTTCTAAGTTATTGTTGCCTATGGGGGAAAATTTGATATAGATTTCGCCCACTATGCCGACTTTGACTTTTTGCGTGTGAGTGCGACTAATACTAGCAAAATCTTGCAAAATCGCTTTCATATCGCGTTTTAGGGATTTGTAGCTTGTAAGCCCGCTTGTGGTTTTGGCTGTGGCTTTGATAGATGTTTTTAGCGCACAATCGCTTGTGTTATGGTTTGTTACGCGCTCTATCCATTTGCTTACTACTTTGTCAGTATCGCCCTTGTTTAGCTCATAAGGCTTGCACTGATTTGCTAGGCACATTAGCAAATCCCCATAAATCATTGCATTTGTAAAATGCTTTAGCATTTCTCTGCTTACGCGAAATCCTTGCCCACTCTCTAGTCCGCTGAAGTTTAGCGAAATCACAGGAATCCTCTCAAACCCCGCTTTTATAAGGGCTTTGCGCAGGAGGTGGATATAGTTGCTAGCCCGACAGCCACCACCTGTTTGGGTGATAAGCAAAGCGACTTTGTCTAAGTCGTATTTGCCACTTTTTAGCGCGTCTATCATTTGCCCGATGACAAGCAGGGCAGGGTAGCAAGTGTCATTATGCACATTGCGCAACCCCTCATCAACCACACCCTTGCCCTCATTGTGCAATAGCTCGGCTTTATATCCGTGCAAGTGCAAAATATTTACTAAGAAGCGAAAGTGAATAGGCAACATCATTGGCACTAAAATCGTATGCGTTTGCTTCATCTCTTTTGTAAATATGGCTTTGATATTATCCCGCCCTTGTGATTTTTGCGGTGGTTTCTTTGGGTTTTTGGGATTATTAGCACTATTTGATAGTCTCCACTCTTTTATAGCAGGCAATCTTGGTGGGAGATTTTGACTAAAATCTTGGAATGCTTTTAGTGCGTTTTTGGGGTTTGGCATAGAGCTTAGAGTATCAAAAGAATCCAAAAGATTTTGGTGTAAAAACGGGCTTTGTCCTTGATATAGATTTGTCGCTTGCTTCATTGACTTTCCTTATTTAGCAGATTTTAGATTTAGCTGATTTTAAGCATTTTCTTTTGTGGCTTGTGTTGCTAGATTTTGACGAGTAGCTAGCACAGAGGGGAAAGCCATATTTGCGCGTTTGCGAAAGATGATTGATTGCTCGCTATTTGTGCTATTAGCATTATCGATTTTAGTAGCAAAGACAGCACTATTAGATTGTGTCTTTAGCACACTAGAATCCATAAAGCTAGATTTTGCTTCTAGCTGTTTGCTATCTTGTTTGTGGTGTTGGCTAGCTAGCTCCATAGCTGCTATTAGCGAGCGGATACGAATCTTTACCGCACCTAGATTGCTTATTTCATCGATTTTTAGCTGGGTGTAAAATCTGCCTTTTGATTCTAGGATTTCGCGCACTTCATCAGTAGTGATAGAGTCTATCCCACAGCCAAAGCTCACAAGCTGCACTAGCTCGATATTTTCATTTTCGCAAACAAACTGCGCGGCATTATAAAGCCGTGAGTGATAGCTCCACTGGTTTAAAATCTGCAAATCTTTTGCGTGTGCGAGATGAGCTATGGTATCCTCGCTTAGCACGACTAGCCCAAGAGAATTTATGAGCTTATCTATGCCGTGATTTATCTCTGGGTCTATGTGGTATGGGCGTCCACAAAGCACGATAGCTTTTAGATTTTGCTCCTTTGTGATTTGCAAAATCTCTTCACCCTTAGCACGAATATCAGCTAGCCACTCCTCACGGAAGCGATATGCACTATCAAGTGCAGCTTTTAGCTCTTTTTGGCTAAAATCTTTTAGTCCTAGCATTTTGCTTGTCGTTTTTATGGTGGATTTTAGTGTGTTTTTTAGCGCGGATTTTAGCCCTTTTTTGTCGCTTTTGGATTTTGCAAAATCCCTAAACATTTCACCAAAAAATCGGCTAGATTTTCGGTAGAAATTGTCTTTTTTGTGCAAGCCAAAGTAGGGATAATAAAATCGCACTTCTTTTAGTTTGTCGACATTGTTTGCAAGTAGTTCTGGATAGTAAGCGACAACGGGGCAATTATAGCTTTTGGTGCTAGAGTCTTGGTGATTTTGGCTATTTTGAAATCCTTTGCTCATACAAGGGTAAAATATCGCTTCTATCCCTTGCTCTAGCAAATCCTCAATATGTCCGTGCATAAGTTTGGCAGGGTAGCACACTGTATCGCTAGGGATAGAATACTGCCCTTTTTGGTATGTGTCTTTTGAGCTAAATTTTGATACTACTACTTCAAAGCCTAGCTCGCTAAAAAGTTTGTGCCAAAAGGGTAGATTCTCATACATATTTAGCCCTAGTGGGATACCGATTTTGCCTTTATATTTCGGATTTTGGCTTGGATTTTCATATAGCTTGTAGTTAGTCAAGTCCTTTAGCCTATTTAGCTTGTATTCATACATATTTGGGAGAGTGCTTTGTTTTTTTATGCCTAGTGGTTTATCACAGCGATTGCCCGAGATAAATTTCCGCGCTCCTTTTGAATCGTTAAATTTATTTATCGTTAGGTGGCAGTTATTTCCACAGATTTTGCAGTTTGTCGCACTTGCACTATGTGAGAAATGCTCCAAATCATTTTCATCTAAAATGCTAGATTTGTCTAGTTCTAAACTTTTGGCATAAAGAGCTGCGCCAAATGCACCCATAAGCCCGCTTATCTCTGGGCGAATGACATTTCTAGCGATTTCTATCTCAAAGCTCCTTAGCACAGCATCATTTAGAAATGTCCCTCCCTGCACGACTATTTGCTGTCCCAAATCATCAGCATCACGCGCACGAATCACTTTGTAAATCGCATTTTTTACCACACTCATAGACAGCCCAGCACTTATATCCTCTATGCTTGCACCCTCTTTTTGTGCTTCTTTGACAGAGCTATTCATAAACACCGTGCAGCGCGAGCCAAGCTCTACGGGGTGCTTTGACTTTAGCCCTAGAGTTGCAAATTCACTCACGCTATGTCCCATAGAGCGAGCAAAAGTCTCTATAAAGCTCCCACACCCACTTGAGCAAGCCTCATTTAGCATTATGCTATCTATCGTGCCATTGCGGATATAAAAGCACTTCATATCTTGCCCGCCGATGTCAATGATAAAATCCACCTTTGGGTTAAAAAACTGCGCGGCTTTTAGGTGTGCCATTGTCTCTACTATGCCTGCATCTAGTCCAAAGCCAGACTTGATAAGCTCTTCGCCATAGCCTGTAACGGCACTTCCTTTGATAAAAATCTGCGAACCATAATGCTTGTAGATATGCTTTAGTTGGGAGTGAATCACGCTTGCAGGATTGCCCTCATTGGAGTTGTAGTATTGATAAAGTATGTTGTTTGCAGAATCTAGCAGTATGATTTTGGTAGTGGTGCTACCACAATCCACTCCAAGATAGGCTTCTATGGGCTTTCCTCCATTTGCTTCAAAGGCTTCATCAATGTCTATAATTTTTAGGCTAGCTTTTTTGTGCCTAGCATTAAAATCATCTAGCTCTTTTTGGCTAGCAAAAAGTGGCTTTAGATATTTGTTGCGAGAAGCGGTGTTTTTGGATTGCTCCAATCTCTCTAGTAGGCTATCACAGCTAAATGTTTTGCTTGATTCGCTAGCACACCTTGCCACACCGATAGCCACCGCATAAGGAGCAAAATCAGGGAAAACCGCGCAAAAAGGCTTAATGGATTTTGCGGGATTTTGAGTATTTTGGGTGTGGCTAGGATTTTTGTTTTTTGCTCTCTCATAGCTTTGACTTTTTTCATAGTCCTCTTGCAAAGTTTTAGCAAATCTCTCTTGCAAGCCTTTGTAAAAAAACAGCGGTCCACCCAAAAACAGCACTTTGCCTGTGATTTTGCGCCCTTGTGCTAGTCCGCTTATGGTTTGATTTACCACAGCTTGAAATATGCTAGCAGCAATGTTAGATTTATCTACGCCTTGATTTAGCAGAGGCTGGACATCGGTTTTGGCAAACACTCCACAGCGACTTGCCACAGGATAGATTTTGCTATGATTTAGAGAAATCTCATCAAATTCTTGCGCACTAATTGCTAGCAGGGTTACCATTTGGTCGATAAACGCCCCCGTGCCACCTGCACAAGAACCATTCATTCGCTCCTCACTTCCTCCGCTCAAAAATAAGATTTTGGCATCTTCCCCACCTAGCTCGATAACCGCATCTGTATCTGGCTCTAGTAACTTCACCGCTTCTGCTGTGGCAAACACTTCTTGGACAAAATCTATGCCAACTGCTTTTGCTATGCCAAATCCTGCCGAGCCACTTAGGGCTACTTTTAGCTCACGCGTGCCGACTATCTCGCGCAAATCAGTGATGATTTCTATGGCTTTTTCTCTCACTTTTGAGTAGTGTCGCTCATATCGCTTATAGATGATTTTCCCCTCGTCCAAAAGCGCGATTTTTGCCGTAGTAGAGCCGACATCTATGCCAAGAAGTAGTGGTGTGGCAGAAAGCGTGGTAGTAGAAAGTGAGGTATCAAGTGTGGGATTTGCAGAATGTGTTTTTGTGGATTCTTGGCTTATTTGCTTTATCTGTTTGCTTTTTTGCATTGTTTGGGACATTTTTGTTTTACCTCTTTTAGGTTTTGTTGGGGTTTTGTTAGGTTGTGTCTAGGTATTTGATTTTGGTGTTTTGTGGTTGTTTAGTCCATATTTTGCGACTTTTGAAAGCCAACTTTTGATAATGCTGAAATCGACAAAGCAATGGCGAAATTGTAGCAAAATAAAGGCAAAAATCGTGCCTTAAGTTCTGCAATTTTCACTTTAGAGAAAACAAACCTTTTTACCCAAAAAATCACCGCCTTATTTTTAAAGCTTTATCTCAAATTTTAAAGCGACAAAATCTTAGCAAAGAAGTTTAAAAAAGTCAAACGATTGTTTGAAAATATAAAAATCAAAAATAAATTACACATAAATTAGCACTTGCTTTTTTATAAAAACCAAGTGCTAATTTATGTAAAGCTATTTAAAGCCACACCAAAATCAGCCAAAACTTGCGTAAAATCATTTGAAATACTTAAAATCCCATTGCCAAAATCGCCCTCAACCACTAAGAGAACATAGAGATTTTGTGGCAAGATTTTGCTATAATGGACTTTTGTTTTATCCACAATAATAGTCTACTAAAGCACGCAAAATCAAAATCCCACAAAAACAAAAGGACACAGATATGGAAGAGCAGCTTGTCGCCCTTGCGATTGAAACCTACAAAATCACACTTCTTATCTCACTTCCCATTCTTGCCACAGGGCTTATCATCGGGCTTTTAATCAGCATTTTCCAAGCCACCACTCAAATCAATGAAATGACACTCTCTTTTGTGCCAAAGATTTTGGGCGTAATCGCCGTAATTGTGCTTACGATGCCGTGGATGCTAAATATGCTAAGCGATTACACGACAAATATCATCAAACTTATCCCTAAATTCATAGGCTAGATTTTGTGTTTTAAATCACAAAAATAAGATTTCCAAACGCAAAATTTTAAGCAAAATTAAACAAGACAAAAGCCCAAAATGTTTCTAAAAATCATAAACTTTGCCACTTACACAAGCCTAAAAATCGGCACTCCACTGCCTGTGTGGGTGCTAGAGAGAAGCGATGAAGTCGCCTTTGGTGCATTGGGCTCGCACAAGGTGTGGGATAAGCTAGATAAGCTATATTTTTTAGAAAAATTGACACAAGCAAAATCCAACACTAAGGCTGATTTATCGCACGCTAATTTAGACTTATCCTCTTTGGCAAGTGATTTTACAAACTTGAATAGTGATTTGAGGAATGATTTGGCAAGCGAGGGATTAAGTCCAAATGAGATTTTGGGAAATAAAATTTTGGAAAATGAGATTTTGGGGGATAAAATCTCAAGTAGCGGGATTTTTGAGATAAAGCAAAGCACTTGTGGCAAACAACAGTGCCTAAAACAACTCCCCTACACCTGCATAGGCAATGGCTATAATCTCCTTGTATCGCCAAATGCTAAGCACTTAGTGATGCTTTCTTCCGAGTTTGATTATATTTTGGCAAAAGATACTTTGCAAAATCCAAAAGATTCTAGTGAGGTTATCGAAGTGGGTGGCAAAACTAGCTCTTCAAGCCTTTTTAGATTTTGTAAGCAGCATAATTTAGGTGGGCTAGAGTTTTTGCGCTCATTGCCGGGGAGTGTGGGCGGACTAGTCAAAATGAACGCTGGAATGAAGCAATATGAGATAAAAGACACGCTGCTAGAAGTCTGCATAGATGGTATCTGGCGCAGTGATTTTACCCTAAGCTATCGCTCTAGTGATATAGCAGGCATAATAAGCGCGGCTAGATTTCGCCTAAAAAAAGGCTTTGATTCTAGCTTGCTAGAGCAGTTTAAAGCGATGAGAAGCACCCACCCCAAAGAGCCAAGCTGTGGAAGCTGCTTTAAAAATCCTAGCGGGGATTATGCAGGTAGGCTAATAGAAGCTGTGGGGCTAAAGGGTGTGGAGCAAAATGGCGTAGGGTTTAGCCCACACCACGCAAATTTTTTGGTAAATTTTGGCGTAAAATCTACTCAAGCAAGTCCTACTAAAACAAATCTTGTCCAAGCAGATTCCACCAAAACAAATTTCACTAAGATAGATTTTTACCAAGCGGAGTTTGCAGACGCACTAGCGATGATAGAGCTAGCAAAAAAGCGCGTAAAAGAGAGATTTGGCATAGAGCTAGTCCCTGAAGTGCAAATCGTGCGCTAAAATCGCGCTTAAAAATCATCACACGATAAACCTAAAGCGACTAAAAAGTGCGAAACAAAATTCTTAAAAGCAATACCGCGTTACTGAAATTTGCTATGAGTTAAGCTATATCCGCACGATAAATTCTTGGTAATCAAAATTTGCACCCATAGAGTGTAGCACCAAAGGCACGCCATATAGGCTACTTAAATGCGCTTCATCTAGCAGCTCCCTCCCACCAAAAATGCTATTAGAAAATCCCTCGCCTAACGCGCTAGCAGTCAAAAATCGTGCTTTTGGATTTTCACAATCTTTTGAAAAATCCACTTGAAAATCCACTTTCGCGCAAGATTTTGTAGAATCTATTTTTGAGATTAGCAAAACTTTGTGGGACAAAAACAGCGCGTGGGCAGGGAAATGAGTGTTTATGATGATAGCACAGCCCTGCTTGCTTAAATCCTTTAGCATATCAAGGATTGTTTTTTGATTTGCAAAATCAAGGTTTGATTCTGGCTCATCTAGGATTAAAATCTTTGGTCGTTTGACTAAAGCACGGGCAAAAAGCACCATTTGAAGTTCGCCTCCACTTAAAGAAGCGCAGTTTTTTGTTTTTAGATGAGTGATGTTTAGCTCATCTAGCACTTGGCTTGCTTTTTCAAAGTCGCTTTTTTTGGGCACTAGGGTAATATGTGAGTTTAGCCCTAGTGTTACCATTTCTAGTGCGCTTATGGCTAGAGGGATACCTTTGTTTTGAGCGACATAGGCTATGTTATCCCACATTTTTGCTTGCTTTGCACCTTGAGAGTGGCTTATATCCACGCCATTTAGTAGCACTTCTCCGCTAGTGGCTTTTATAAATCCCAAAAGGCATTTTAGTAGTGTCGTTTTCCCCGCTCCATTGCGTCCTAGCACACTTAGGATTTCGCCTGCTTGGAGGGAGAAATTTATATTTGAGAGGATTTTGCTAGTGCGTGAGAAGTTTAGATTTTTTACTTCAAGCAGTGGTGGATTTGATTTTGGCTCAAAAATAGTTGTGGTGTGATTTGTGGTGTGAATCGTGTCGCAGTGGATTTTATCGTGCTTTGGCATAGTCATAGCCTTACTCCTCCTTTGTTTTTGTGCAATATATAGATAAAAAATGGCGCACCCACAATCGCACTCAAAATCGATATAGGAATCTCACTAGCACTAAGCGAGCGTGAGATAATATCTATGAGGGTTAAAAATCCAGCACCCAAAATCGCGCTTAAGCCCAAAACCCTAGAGTTTTCACTTCCCACAAGTAGCCGCGCAATATGTGGGATAAGTAGCCCTATCCAGCCTATCACGCCACACAGACACACACTCACGCTTACAATAATCGTGCAAGATAAAATCACACTTGCCCTCAAAGCATTTAGATTTACCCCTAGACTTTTTGCTTCTTCTTCGCTTAGGGCGAGTAGATTTAGCTTCCAGCGCAGGGCAAAAAGCACTACACAGCCCAAAGCCACTACGATAAGTCCAGCCCCTAGCTGTGCGCTCCACACGCGTGAGAGCGAGCCCAAAAGCCAATAAGTGATACTAGGTAGCGTATCTTGCGGGTCGGCTAGGTATTTCACAAGGCTTACTAGGCTAGAAAAAAGTGCAGATATGATAATCCCGCTTAGCACCATACTTACGCTACTTAGTGGGACAAAGCGCGAGTAGCTTACCGCTACCACAAGCACGAGAGACACTATCCCAAAGCAAAATCCAAACGCACACACGCCCACCATATTAAGCCCAAGCATAAGGGCTAGCACCGCGCCAAAGCTACTTGCATTTGTTACGCCCAAAATATCAGGTGTGGCTAGAGGATTTCTAAAAAGACTTTGAAACGCGCAACCACACATACTTAGCCCAGCACCCACGATAAGTGCTAACAGCACGCGAGGGGCGCGAAAATCTAGCAAAATAACTTGTTGTAAATACTCTTGCTGTGATTGTGCGCTATGAGTGTTACTAAGCGTGTCAAAAAGCATAGAGACAACCTCGCTAAAAGCGATAGGATAGCGTCCGCTTGATAATGCTAAGAGTGCTATGCACACCATAGCAATGATAGCTAGCGTGTAAGCAAGTGCGGTTTTTGTGGATTTTGGGTAAGTGTGTGTTGTGTGGGTGTTGTTTGTTGATTTTGCTTTCATTGTGGGTTTTCCTTTAGTCGTTTTATTTATTGCTACATAAATCGCATACATAAAGACACAAGCGATGAGTTAGTATTTCCACACATATTTTAGTGTGAAGTTTCGCGCAGGTTCTACTAGAGGATTTGTGATAGAGTATGGTGCGTTTATTTCCTCAAACACTACGGGATTTCGCCCTATGGTGTTAAAGAGATTTGACACGCCAAAGATTAGCTCCATATCTTTCATATAGGATTTGAAAGCCCCTAGCTTCACTCCAGCGTAAATATCACTCATCATATAGCCCTTACTCCTGCGCTCTTGTGTGTTGTCTATGCGCCATTTATCCGCATAAAATCTCTGCACTATTCCCAAATACACTCTATCAAAGTTAAACTTCACACTTATATTTCCATAAAGTGGCGCGATATAGGCTATCGGCTTATGATTGCTTATATCCATTCCATAATTATACGCAAGCACATAGCCTAGCTCTATCATAGAATCCAAAAAGCTATGCCTGCCCTCTAGCTCCGCCCCAGCGATATATGCCTTGCCTATGTTTTGATATTTTCTAGCATTTGTGTTTAAAATACTATCATAGTAAGTCGCTCCAAGTGCGATTTTGTCGTGATAGTAGGTAAAAAACCCTACAAGTGAAGCGTAGTGATTGTCCGTATGCACGCGAAATCCTAGCTCTGCGGTTTGTGAGTATTCAGGATGCAGTGTTGGGTTTATCATTGTTGGGGGAGTGCCAGCAGAGACAGAGTAGCGATAGCTATATGAGTCTTTGAAGTTGTGGCTTAGATTGATGACATTGCTAATGTAGTCTGTGATAAACCACACACTTCCTAGAGAGCCTGTGATAGCTCCGCTGTGTAGTATGTCATTATCATCAAGTTGCTTTGTTAGCGCGGCTTGAGTTCCATTACTTGCATTAGAATTTTCGCTAGACATTCTCTCTTTGCCAACGGTGGATAAAAAATAATCCCCTCTAATCGCACCTGATAAAATCCACCTATCAAACACTTTCCAATCATCTTTGAGAAATAGCGCAAAGTCTGTGTTTGTGCTAGGGCGAGCATCGATATTTACACTACCTGTGGCGTTTGTGCCATTTCCATTGTGAAAAATCTGCCTTGTGCCTCTAGGATTTATCGCGCTTACTATCTCCCCACCATATCCCAAAGAGTGCTTGCCAGCCGTGCTATCAAAGATGATTTTAAATCCTGCTATGTTGTTATTATAAACTTGCTGTTGGATATTTGTTCTGCTTGTGCCATAAGTGGAGTTTGAGCGGTAGTTCCAAATGTCTGTGTCCCAATGCCGAATATATGTGTATATATCCATAGAGTTGGCAAAAGATAGATTTTTTTTAAGCGCACCTAGTCGTAGGTAGTATTCTCTAAGCGGAATCTCACTTACATAGATTCCATAAGAACTGCCCGGTGCCGCACTAACTCCAGCTCCACCACCTGCGCGGTGAGATTCTATGCTTGAGTAGCGTCCTTGCGCATAGTAGCGAGTGTTGCTTTTTGTCGTGTAGCCGACATTAAAGTCCAAATTAAACGCATTGTAGTTGGAGTTTTTTGTTTTTAGGTATTTGCCACCCTCTTGGATAGGCGTTAGATAATCCCCACCGATTCTACCACTAGCACCCACTAGCAAATCCCATCCACCTCCACCGCCCAAAATCTCCGCCCTCCCAGCTACGCCGTTATTTACACTTTGGTATTCTAGTGAGCGAAGTCTCGCTGTGGCTTTGAAGTCTTTCCCACCAAGATTGTAGTTGCTTTTTCTAGAGCGAAAATTGATTAGCCCATTTATGCCGTAGTTGCCATATAGTGAGCCAGCCGAGCCGCGAATCACCTCGATAGAATCAAATTGACTTACATCAAGCACATTAAAATCTAGCGTGCTTCGTCCCGTGAAAGGCACACCATCTATCATTATGAGTGTGTAGCCGTTATTGGAGTTTTGCCCGCGCACGCTTATTTGTCCATTTACTCCACCGCTTCGTGAGTAAAGCACGCTAGGCACACTCTCTAGTGCAGCTTGTGCGCCACCTAGTGAGATTTTCTCTAGCAAGGTGTCTTTTGAGACGATAGATATTTGCCTACTTTGTAGCTCTAGTGGTAAGCTACTTAAGCCTATTTGCGCACCTTTGTTTGCGCTTACAGTTACGCGCTCTAGCTCGTGGGTTTCTACATTTTGGGATTCTAGCGCGTATAGTTGGGCATATATTTGGGATAGTAGCGTTGCAGAGATTGCTAGTGTTTTTGCTTTCATTATTTTTTCCTTAAATTTTTTATTTTGCTATATAAATCACAAGCGATGAGCTAGTATTTCCACACATATTTTAGTGTGAAGTTTCGTGCGGGTTCTACTAGAGGGTTTGTTACGCTAAGTGGATAGAGTGCGTTTACCGCTCCTACCGTTACGGGATTTCGCCCTATGGTGTTAAAGAGATTTGACACGCCAAAGATTAGCTCCATATCTTTCATATAAGATTTAAATGCACCTAACTTTAGCCCTGCGTAAATATCTGTCATTGCATAAGATTTTGTCCTATATTCTGTCGCTCCAGCCACGCGATTTTTGCCACCATAAAACCTCTCAACTAGCACGAAATATACTTTATCAAAGTCAAACTTCACGGTTAGATTTCCATAAAGTGGGGCTAGATAAGCGATAGGCTTTTTTTGTGTCAAGTCTTCTCCATAGTTGTAGCTTAATGTGTAAGTTAGCAAGACTTTAGAGCTAGCAAAGCTATGCCTGCCCTCTAGCTCCGCACCAGCGATAAACGCTCGCCCGATATTTTCATAGCGATTGCGTCCGTCTTGAAACAAGATTCCCAAAACCATATCTTGATAGTTTGTATAAAATCCTATAATTGAAGCGAAGTGATTTTCGCTAGTAAATCGAAATCCAAATTCTGCGGTTTGGGAGTATTCGGGCTTTATTTTTGGATTGGCAATCGTAGGCGTGGTAGAAGCTGATGGCGTAGAGCTAAGCCTAGAAGAAGCCCCCGGGTCTTGGAAATTGTGAGAGACATTGATGACATTGCTAATGTAGTCTGTGATAAACCACACACTTCCTATCGAGCCTGTGAGCGCACCTGTGTGAATGAGTGGATTTGCATCTAGCACTTCCGCGCTTTCTTTTGCACCATTCATATTATTGGCAACTTGTTTGTTTTCTATATCACTGCGCTTTTTAGAAATAGTCGTTAGCACATAGTCCCCTCTAATCGCACCTGATAAAATCCAATTATCAAACACTTTCCAGTCATCTTTTACAAATAGCGCGAAATCCGTGTTTGTATTTGGACGAATAGTAGTGCAGCTAGCCGCCCCGCATTCGCCTTGCGCGGTAGTCAAAAAGTTTTGTCTATAAGGAGTTAGATTTATGCTACTTAAAATCTCTGCACCATAGCTAAAGTAGTTGTTTTTGTATCGCGTGTCAAATGAGATTCTACCTCCTAGATATTGATTGGCATATACTTCTTGGTGGATAAAGAGATTTTGCGCTGTGTTACCATTGCCATTTACTAGCGTGCGTCTATCATTCCAAAGGTCTGTATCCCAATAGCGATAATACACATAAGCATCCATAGAATCCGCGTATTTTAGGTTTTTGGCACTTACCCCAAGCCTTAGGTAATACTCCGCCATAGGATTTTCTCTAAAATACACTCCATAGTCTGCGCCCGGTGCTGCTGCTAGCCCACCTGCGCGTGAAGTCTCTATGTGTGAGTAGCGTCCTTGTGCGTAAAATCTCGTGCTATTTTTTGTGGTGTAGCCGACATTAAAGTCCGCATTATAAGTGGTGTAGTAAGAATTTTTTGCTTTCAAAAACTTGCCGTCTTTTTGGATAGGCGTTAGATAATCCCCTCCATTTCTAGCACTTACCCCCACTAGCAAATCCCAGCCACCTCCACCACCCAAAATCTCTGCCCTCCCAGCTACGCCGTTATTTACACTTTGGTATTCTAGTGAGCGAAGTCTCGCTGTGGCTTTGAAAGATTCCCCACCAAGATTGTAGTTGCTTCTCCTAGAGCGGAAGTTTATCACGCCATTCATCGCATCGCTTCCCCATAGTGCGCTAGCCGCACCGCGAATCACTTCGATAGACTCAAATTGACTTACATCAAGCACATTAAATTCTAGTAGGCTTCGCCCTGCAAATCGCACGCCATCTATCATCACCACAGACCTTTGCGAAGTGGAGTTTTGCCCGCGCACGCTTATTTGCCCATTTACTCCACCGCTTCGCGAGTAAAGCACGCTAGGCACGCTCTCTAGCGCGGCTTGTGCGCCACCTAGCGAGATTTTCTCTAGTAAAGAGTCTTTTGAGATGATAGAAATCTGCTTACTTTGTAGTTCTAGCGGTAGTTCGCTTTGGCTTACTTGCGCAGTTACAGAGACTTTTTCTAGTTGCCTTGTTTCAGAGATTTCGCCTTGATAGCTTGGAGTGGTATCAGCTGCGTGCTCTAGATTTTGGCTAGAATCGCTAGATTTTCCAAATTCACTAGGGTTGTTAGATTCACTAGAATCGCTAGAATCTACTTTTGTTGCGCTTGGTGTTGCACTTGGCTCGCTTGTGGTAGTAGCAGTGGTGGTGCTTTGGCTTGTATCTACTTCATTTGACAAAGCAGGTTCTGCATTTAGCAGATTCACACCTATGACACTCGCACTTATGATACTTGCACTTATGGCACTTGAAATCGTTGAAAGGGATAAAGGCTTCATTTTTTAGCTCCTAAAGAATTTTGATGATTTTGGTAGCAAAAATAGTGAAAATTGTTACCAATCAGCGCAATCATAATCAAAAAAAAAAAAAAACAACTTAATTTTGCAAATTTTTATCAAAATTTTGGTAGTGTTGTAACGAGATTACACAAAAATATCATTCATTCTTATTTTATGCGCTTTTCTAAGACTTATAATAGTGCATATTTTGAGAAAAATGCGTTATTTTTTGTGTAATCCTCAAGCACTTTTTATTTTTGGCTAAATCCTAGTCAAAAAGCACAAAATCACAAAAAGGAGAAACAATGAGTGTGCAAAACTGCTGCGTAGCGAGTGAAGAGAGCATAAGCCAAAATCTAGCAACAAGGCTTAAAGAAGCATATAGCCATAGCGAGATTACGCGCTATGGTAAGGTAGCTTATATCGATTCTTATGGTTACGAAAAGGACGGAATCTATGAGCATTTTTTGTATAAAAACGCGCTGGAATTTGTGGATTTATACAGCGATTTTGGTGGGCTGGATTTGAGCAAATACTGCGCTATGGTGCTAGGAATGAGTATCGATGAGGTAGCACTATGGAAGCATAGAGAGAAGCTATATGAGTTTTTGGACAATGGCGGGATTGTGATAAGTTTTTGCCACAACTATACAAAAATCCTCCCAAATAATGCAGGCTACATAAAAAGCCCTGTGGAAATACGAGATAGAGAAATAAAGCTAGTAGGACATAGCCTCACAAATGGCATACGCGAATACGACATAAACTATCGGCGAGGTGTCAAAGGCTTTTTTAATCGCGGGTATTTTGAGCTAGGAGATAAGCAAAAAGATTGCGAAGTGTTTTTGCGCGATAGTGAGGGCAAAGTAGTAGGCTACATAGATAGAATCTCTACGCGTGGCGTGATAGTAAGCACTGCAGGGGCGGATTTGCTGACATTTGGCGTGTTTGAAAACAATAGTGCTAGAAGACTTGGGCTAAATCTTTTTAAATGGCTTGCATACGAGCTAAAGCAAAGAGAATCCAAAAAATCTACCATAGCAAAAAATCTAGCACGCACAAACCAAAATACAGAGAATCAAAGCGGGCTTTTTCACTTTGATTGCGACATAATCGCTAGCCAAACTCCGCAAAATCCACTGCGCAAAAATCCAAAGCTAAAAAACGCTATCATCACAGGTGGTGCAAGCTATGAGCGCAACTTTTTCTACAACAAAGATGCAAAATACGCACACTTTTTTGACAAGCGAATCTACCACAAGCAAGCCAAAGATACGGATTTTAGCGAGTTTGATTATATCGTCATCGCTTCTAGGGCAAATCCGCGATTTTTGTTGCCTTGCAAGGATAAGTTTTTGGACTTTCTAAAAAATGGTGGGAGTATTGTGAGTTTTGGCGAGATTACGCAGGATTATTTGCCAAATATCGCGTGGAAAGAATACAGCGTGAATTTTTGGTGGTGGCTTAGCGAGGGCGCGGATATGCCATTTGTGGTGTGCGAGGGTGGCAAAAGCCTTTTTGAAAAAATGTCGCTTTTCACTGCCAAATGGCACTATCACGGAGCGTTTTATCCACCAAAAGATTGTATAAATATTTTGCAAAACGAGCTAGGAGAGGCAATCATCTACAAAGACATAAGTTTCAAAGGTGGGCTATATGTAACCTCGCTTGACCCAGATTTTCATCTAGGGCAGGGCTTTATGCCAAAGACAGAGCCGTTTTTTGATAACTTTATGGAATGGATAGAAAACGACATTCTAAAGCACAAGGAGGCAAAATGAAAAAGCTAATATTTCTTGCACTCACGCTTGCTAGCGTGCTTTATGGTGCTACATTTCCACTGCAGCTAGTCGATGATGAGGGGCAAAAAGTGATAATCCACAAAGAACCACAGCGCATAGCTATCTCTGGGCTTTGGCCTATGCCATCAGTGATAATGATGCTTTCAAATAGTGCTGATAAAATCATATATATGCCACAAGCATCAAAAAACGCTTTGCTACATTCATTTATGGTAGAGATTTTCCCTCGCATTTCCCAAATCCCCGCAGGCAATAGCGAAAATATCGAGGAGCTACTAAGCTACAAACCTGATGTGTTTATCTGCCATAGTGCAAACAAATCCGTGTGCGCGTCTATGCGCCAAAGTGGCGTGCCTACTATTGCTATAAGCGTGAGTGCGTGGAAATATGATTCTTATAAAACTTTGCAAGGGTGGTTTAGGCTTATCGCGCCACTGTTAGATAGAGAGCAAAAAGCACAGCAAATCTTACAAGAAGTGCTTAAGCAAGAAAATCTAGCAAAACAAAGTAATGAGATTTTGCCAAAGGCGATTTTTATCCACACCTATGCAAGCGATGAGAAGCTCACTATCGCAGGGATTTTTAGCAAGTATTTGCTTAAATCTAGTGGTGGGGTAGCTATGCTAGAATCCAATGCAAACACTTCCTTAGAGGAAATCTACAAGCTAAATCCAGATATTATTTATATAAACAATTTTACTCCGCTTTTGCCAGAGCAGATTTTGCGCTCTAAGCGGTGGCAGGGAATTGCAGCAGTGAAAAATAAGCGCGTGTATAAGCTACCTTTGGGAAGCTATCGTCCATTTGCTCCAAGTGTGGATTTGCCCGTGCTTTTGGCGTGGCTAAGAGCGCATAATGAAGAGTTTGTAAAATCTAGTGGCGATAAAAAAGGCGCGATAAGGGGAGTGATAAAAGATGAATACAAACAATACGCAAAGCAATACTACAAAGAAATGTTTGGACTTAAGCTAGATGAGGTGCAGCTAGAAAAAATCTTTGCCCCCTCAAGCAAAGCAGGGAATCTGCAATAATTTTGCTAGCATTGTGAGGGGGTTTGTGCGTATCTATGCTTCACATTTTTTACAAAATCCCCTTTACAAAATCCTTTTGCAAAATTCCACTGCATCATAGCAAAGCCACAAAATTCCCTAGCGTAATTTTGATTAAAATCTATATTAGAATTTCTTTTTATCCACATCTGCTAGGATTTCTTTTGCTACGCTATTTACGCGCTTTGTTATGTCATCTGTCGCCATTGCTACGGACATATTTTCTTGCGTTACTGTGTTTAGCTCTCCTATTGCCTCATTGATTTGCTCTAAACCGATAGTTTGCTCTCTCATAGATTCACTCATTTCACTTACAGATTGCACGAGGATATTTACATTTGCTTCGATTTCGCTAAGCGAATGCGTAGTGCGCTCGGCTAGCTTCCTCACTTCATCAGCGACAACGGCGAATCCTCTGCCGTGCTCCCCAGCTCTAGCTGCCTCAATAGCGGCATTTAGCGCAAGTAGATTTGTCTGCTCGGCTATGTCTTTGATGACATTTACGATATTGCAAATATCCTCTGCTTGCTTAGAGCATTGCTGTGTCCTTTCATTTACTTGCTGCATAGAAGCGTTTATTTGCTCAACTGCTGCGCTTGATTGCTCTATCGCACTAGCTTGAGTTTGGGAGCATTGCGTTAGTTTTTGCATCGATTGCTCTAAGTCTTTGCAGTGCTGTGCCAAATCTTTTGCAAAGTGCGAGCTAGAATTTAGCATTTCTTTTATAACTTGCCCCAAAGTGTTTGTAACGACTTCTACCTTGCCCTTTGCATTTGCCACTTCGGTAGTAAAATCTAGGCTCGTATACGCGCTAAAAACCCTAGCGATTTCATTGGTATCGCTACCGATTTTATCTTGGAGCGAATCTAGCATTTTATTTAGCACATTTTTTAGCTCGATTAGTTGAGGATTGGCTGGGTTTTGGGTGATTCTAGCCGTTAGATTGCCTTCTTCGATTTGTTTTGCCGTGTCGGCGGATTGTAGTATTGCCTCCTCATCTTGGGTTAGGTTTTTCTTTGTGTGCTCAATATTTTCATTGATAGCTTTGCTAATGGTGCTAAACTCATCATTGCCTTTTAGCGGGATAGGATTTGGCGGGTGTTTTGTTTTGTGATTGAGATACGCAAAGAAAGCATTTAGTCCATTTTGCATAATGCTTAGCGGTTTAAACAAATAATGAATGCAAGCTAGCAATGCCACACCACCTAGCACAAGCAACAATATTGCTAACCCCATAGAAGTCAAAAAACTCTGATGAATCACCTCTACGAAGTCCGATTCATTTGCTTCTGTGGCGATTACCCAGCCTGAAGGCATTTGATGATAAAACACTACTTTTTTATTGCCACCAAATGTCGTTTCAAATCTGCCCTGCGGGTTTGTCTTGCTTTGTGCTAAAATCTGCGCTCCTAGCTCGTTAAACTCGACTTGATTTTCTGCATTTAAATCCTTATGCACAAATACACTGCCTTTGGAATCCACTAGCAAAACTTCAAGGCTAGGCAATTCTCTAAGGTGCATTCTGTCAAACCGCTCTTGGAATGTAGAGGGAATCACATTTGCACCAATCACACCTATGAATTTATCATTTTTAAATATTGGCATAGCGGTGGTGGCAACTACTATGTTTTCATAACCAGAGGCTTTGCTAATGTAAGGGTCAGAGACTACAAATTTTTTGGTAGATTTTGCTAGCTGATACCATTCTCTTTGGCGAAAGTCAAAGCTATTGCCATCATCGCCGTTTTTTAGCTCGGATTCGGTGGTTTTGGCAGTTACCGAGATTAGTTTGCCATCATTTTCATAGATGACAAATACAAGCGGAGAGGCGACTACACGAGCGAGATTTAGTAGCACCCTGCGTTGCAGTAAATAATCCTCTCTATCCACTAATGAGATTCGCTTTGCTAGTCCGTTTAGCTGATTTGTAGCGGAGGAATTCATCGTAATGTCTATGGTAAGATATGCCGAGTTTAGGGCTAGTTTTTGCAATCCCTCATAAACTTCAATCGTTTCAGCCGAAGTTTGCTTGTAGTTTGCAAAGGTAGAAATCCCAAGCACCACAACAAAAATGCCAATGCTAATGCCTATAATTTTAGAAGCGACACTTTTAAACATAAAAACCCCTTTATATGCGAAATCAAAATGCCTTTACAAACACCTTATTTGCGTAAGTTTTTGCGCAAATTTGTGCAAAAAGGTGGGAAAGACAAGGGGAATCCTACAAAAAAAAAAAAAAAACGAAAAAATAACTACAAGATTTTATTTTCATATTTTTATTGCGCGTTTTTTTAGATTTTATTTAGTGGAATTTGGAGGGGATTTTAGTAATGGTGTTGTTTGTGTGTGGGTAGGCAATGAGCTAGTGGCAATGAATTAGAAATGAATAGAATTGAGAGTTTCTCGCTTTAGGTGGCATTTACAAAGTAGTGCAAAGTAGCGCAAATGAGAGGAGAGAAGCAGTGGGCAAAGATAGTTGCCACATATTTTATGAAATCAAATATAGCGCAGTTTTGTTTAGCAGAGAATTTAATTTATAGAAAAATACAAGTCTTTTTACTCGCGCACGATGATAGGAGTCAGGCCATTTGATTTAGCAAAATCTTGCGCTTCAGCTTCGCTACTAAAACCTTGCACAAACACGCGGTATAAGTCATTATCCTCTTTTATAAATACATTATATTCTTTTGCAATGTCATCAAACTTTTTCTTTGTGGCTTGCGCACCATCTTTTAGTTTAAACACGCCAACTTGCAGCGAGAAAACCCCTCCCGCGACAGCTTCTTTTGTCTCGCCTACTTCAAATTCATCTTGGATAGCTTCATTGGATACATTGAGGGAGTTTTGGTAGTTTTTATCCACCTTGCCACCAAACCCTATCACTTCTAGTCGCACTTTTGCCGTGCCTTTTGTAACCATATCTATATCTTTTGCCGCGACATTTGACAAATCAATGATACGTCCCTCTACAAATGGTCCTCTGTCATTTATGCGCACAATGGTGGTTTTGCCATTTTCTTTGTTTAGCACTTTGACTATGGTATTCATAGGGAGTGTCTTGCTTGCTGCGGTGTGAGCGTGCATATTGTAGGTTTCGCCATTGGAGGTTTTTTTGGCGTGGAAGTTTGGTCCATACCAGCTTGCTATGCCATCAAATGTTTCGCCGATTTTGACTTGCGTGGGGTAATACCACTTGCCCGCGATTTGATATGGTCTCATCGTGGCTCTCTGTATGGCTTGGGACTCTCTCATACCATACATAAGCGAAGCCCCACCACCGCTAAAAGAATCAATAGGGGCGTTGCTAGCAGTGAAATTTTGCTCAAAGGATTTTCCAAAGCTAGTGTTTTTTTCTCGATTTGAAAAGGTTTTGCCAAATGCTTTTTCAAATCGCTCGTTTTCAAATACTTGGTTTGCAAAATGCTGTGCTTTGCCCACAGAGCGATAGCTTGATAAGGCTTCATAGTCTTTAAACGCTCCTAATCCACCGCGATACACGCTTTCATTTGCGCAAGCTGTCAAGCATATAGCCAAAAATCCAAGAACAACGATGAAGTTTGTATAATGAATGATTTTGGATAGTTTGTTTAGTTTGCGTGTGGTTGGTTTGTAGCAAAGAGGTTTGTATAAAAAAGAGCTGTGATAAAAGAATCCGCGTGAAAAAAATTTAGACAAAGAAGCAAACAAAGAGAGGAAATGCAAGACAAAAAGAGAATCTATGCAATTTGCATACTTGGTTTTTCTAAATCGCATAGATTCTTATCATATAGATTTTGTTTATTTTTGCGCGATTTTGCCACTAGAAGCAAGCGGGACAAGTAGCTTTTGATTGGCTACTATTCTAGGTTTTTCGCTTAGGTTGTTGGTGGATTTGAGTGTGGCTACTGTTATGCCGTATCGCTTTGCTATGCTTGCTAGATTTTCGCCTTTTTTGACTCTATGAAACATAAACTCCGCAATTTTTGCATTGTCTTGGTCGAAGTTTTGCTTAAAATATGCAAGTCTATCATAGGGAATATACACAGAGTATTCTTGTTGATTTGGTGGTAGGAAGTGATAGATTATGTGGCGATTGTATTTTTTTATGTCATCTATATCCATACCCGCACCTGCTGCGATAGATTCTAGCATTGTCCCGCCCTTTACTTGCACTTCGGCTAGAGTATCCATAGCTCCGCGATTTAGCAGGTATTCTCTATCGGCATCACGCATTTTTTGTAGATTGCCAAAAGCTAGAGACATACTCAAAATCGTGCGGATATAGTTGCGCGTTTCGGCAGGTAGGTATTTTGCTCTCTCATCAAGCAATACATTCAAGTCCTTTGTCCCAGCTTTTGCTATGGCTCTATTTAGCCGTCCTAGCCCGCAGTTATACGCCATTGCCGCTAGATACCACTCTCCTGTGGCTTGGTAGAGGTATTGGAGGTAGCGTATAGCCGCTTTTGTGCTTTTTATCGGGTCGCGCCTTTCATCGACATAATCATTGATGATAAGCCCCATATCTCGCGCTGTAAAGCTCATAAACTGCCAAATCCCACTTGCTTTTTTGCGACTATATGCTTTTGATGAGAAGCCAGATTCTGCCATTGCGAGAAACAAAAACTCTTGTGGGATTCCACCTTGCGCTATCATAGAGCGGATAATAGGGATAAACTCATAGCTTGAGTCAAACTGCTGGACAAATCTCGCCCATCTCTTATCATCGCTTTGGGAGTGCAAAATCGTATTTGTCTTTAGGCTCGCCAAAAATTCCTCACTCACACCAAACGAATTTAGCGTAGAGATGCTTTTGTTATCAGGATTGAAGCCACCATTTGTGCTCAAAAATCGCTCACTTTGCATAGCTCGCGCAGAAATGGGGGCTTGGATGGGCTGCATACTAAATGTAGCTGTGCTTTGCGTGCTACTGCCTGCAGGGCTACTAGAGCTATCCATAGAAGTAGCAGATTGGGTAGTAGTTGGTTGAGAAGTGATAGCTGTGGTAGCTTGAGTAGAATTTGGTTGATTTGAGTTGGCTTGTGCGTTTGGATTTTGGTTAGGATTTTGTGAGGTTGTAGCAGAATCTAGCGCGTTAGATTCTACACTTTGACTTGTAGCTGTGTCATTTAGCGTGTCATTTTGGATAGTGGAGTTTGTGCCACTATTTGGGTCGATACCGAAGTTTATAAAGCTAGTCATATCAGCACCACTAGAATCTAGCAGCAGATTTTGACTAGAGTCTAGCACCCCGCTACTTAGCGCATTGCTAGACATATCAAGCGTGCTACTAGCATTTAGCACACTCACACTTGTTACCCCTGCCACACTAGCCAAAATCCCTTTTAGTAAAAGTTTTGAAATTTCCACCGATTTTCTCCTCATACAAAATTTGCAAACATTGCGAAAAAATATCCCAAAAACCTAAAAAACACCAAACAAAGCACGCAAACATTATCGCAAGCACACCGCAATCGTAACAATCACAATGCGAAAAATCACGCGACAAAGCCCAAAAATAAATCTAGCATTATAGTAAACTTTTGTTTCTTTTTAGTTAAATTTAAATAAATTTTGTGCATTTTGTGTCGTTATGCTCGCTATTTCCTCCACGCTAACCCCCAAAATCTCCCCAACACGCGTAGCTATAAGCGGTATATATTCAGGGCTATTGCGCTCTCCACGATGGGGGTGGGGCGTGAGATATGGCGCATCTGTCTCCAGCAGCAAGCGATTTTTGGGGATAAGTGGCAGGACTTCAAGCAGACGCCTAGCGTTTTTAAAAGTAGCCACGCCACCGATTCCATAATAAAATCTATCACTTAAATCTAGCAAGATTCTATCAGCATTGTAGCAGTGCAAAACCCCTCGTGCTTGCTTATAAGAGGAGAGAATCTCATAAGCATCATTGCTTGCTTCACGGATATGCACGATGAGGGGCAAATCTTTGCTTATCGCTAGCTCTATTTGCTCGGCAAAGAGAGCTTTTTGCGCGTTTTTTATCGCTTCTATTTCTTGGTGTCTTTTTTCTTTATCACAATCCTCTTGTGAAACCTTTGGCAGATAATAATAATCTAGCCCGCACTCCCCGATAGCTTTGCATTTTGGGCTATCGACAAAGCGGCTAAGGCTTGTCCTAAATTGTGCTTCCTCATCAATATCACAAGGGTGCAATCCACAAGCAAAATACACATTTTTATCGCTATCGCTTATTTCTTTTGCTCTATCCAAAGTGCGAGGACTTGCCGCAGGGATAAGAATCTCCTCCACCCCCAAATTCCTCGTGCGCTTTAGCACGGTATCTAAATCCCCCTCATATCTTTCATCGTCCAAATGACAATGCGTATCAACAAAGTGCATTTTTATCCTTTAGTGTTTTAAATAATAAAAAATCTCTAAAATTTGTTAGAATTCTAGCAAAAATCGTGCTTCATAATATAAATCAAAATAAAAAAAGGATTTTGCCAGCAATGTTTAGCGGACTTGTGCGAGAGATAGGACATATAAAAAGTTTTAAAAACGACATTTTGCGCGTGCAATGTACTCACAAAGCCCAAATCGGCGATTCTATCGCTATAAATGGAATGTGCCTAACGGTCATAGAAGTACATAATGACGGATTTTCGCTAGAGATTTCTAAGCATTCACAAAGCCTAGTCGCACTTGAGAATTATCAAGGGGCTGTGCATATCGAGCCTGCTTTGAGGGCTGATTCTAGGCTTGATGGGCATTTTGTGCAAGGGCATATCGATAGTGTAGGTGTGATAAAATCTATCACGCCACGAGAGAATGCCACGCGCTTTGCAATCGCTATCCCAAAAGAGAAAATCCAAATGATTATCCCGCAAGGCTCGGTATGTGTAGATGGCATAAGCCTAACTATCGCAAGTATAGACGAAGCAAATAAAGACAATGATAAAGAAGCGATTTTTATGCTTAGCATTATCCCTCACACTTTGCAAAACACACTTTTTTGCACCTATCAGGTCGGCAGGCGCGTAAATATCGAAACTGATATGATTGTGCGCTCTATTGTCCATATACTAAAAACTCGCGATAGCACTCAAGCCAAAAATACTTGCTCGTGGAGTGAGCTAGATTCTATCGCATTGCGATACTAGATGATAAACAAGGCAGATAATGCAAAAACCCCCAAAACTTCAAAATCCAAAATTTCTCAAAAATCTAAAAAATTTGCCACAAATCAAAGCCGCAGCCCTCGCTTATGATGACAAAGCTGACATCGCACCAAAAGTCCTAGCAAGTGGCAAAGGCGAGATAGCAAAAAAGATTATCCAAAAGGCTAGGGAGTTTGATATTCCACTTTTTGCAAATGAGGAGCTAGTAAATATGCTACTAAAAGTAGAGATTGATGAGTGTATCCCTGTGGAGCTATATAGTGCGGTGGTTGAGGCGTTTGTATGGCTACACAATATCGAGCAGAAATCTCAAATGAGCCAAAATCAGCCACAAAATCACTCAAAGTAAATTTAGTCCCAAAATCAAACTAAAGATAAAAAGATGAAAAAATGAGATTTTATAAAAGATTTTATAGCATTTTTTATAAGAGAAGTTTTTGCTTGCGTGCATTACTACTTGGTGTGCGTGTCTATGCCTCCCAAGTGCGAGCTAGCGCAAGCACATATATTGGCATAAGTAGCATAAGTGTATGTGCGCTCTTGCTAAGTGGGTGTGCGTTTTTGGATTTTAACAAATCTGCAAGGCTAAGTGGCTATCAGCAAACAAGGCAAAATCTTTTTGCCACTTCAAGCACGACAAAATCTAGCACAAAATCTCAACAAACCCCACAGCAAGCCAAAGATTTTACTCAAAGCATACAGAGCGAACAGAGCGCACAAAGTGCGCAAAATCTAAATTCGCAAAGTCTAGATTCTCAAAGTGAGGATTTTGCGACTATTTTGACTTCGCCTCACTCCGCGCTTTTTGATGGGGCATCTGAAAATGAAATCCTCTCCAAACTATATCAGCAGCAAAAAAGCTGGGAAAAAACTCCCTATCGTTCGGGCGGGATAAAGCGCGAAGGTGCAGATTGTAGCGGATTTGTTATGGTGGTGTTTGATGAGAGTTTCTCACTCAAACTCCCTAGAATCACGCTAAATCAAATGGCGCAGGGCGAAAAAATCGGTGGCAGGCACACGCCCACAAAAAATCTTCAGCCCGCAGATTTGCTATTTTTTCGCACGGGTAGGGGGGCGCACGGCTATCACGTAGGGATTTATCTCCAAAATGGCGACTTTATGCACTTATCGACAAAAGGTGGGGCAAAAATTGTGAATATCTCAAATAAGTATTGGAAAAATAGGCTTAGAAAAGTCGTGCGCTACGAGATTCCATAGATTTTTAAGGCATTGTGAATAAATCTATATTTTTGTGAATAAGTCCAAAACAAAACGCATAAATTTTTAAATTTTACTTGTTTTTGTTTGCAATCCATTTCTTTTAAGCATTTTGCTAAAAATTGAGTTTTTTAGATTTTGGTTATTTTTAGCACAAGCAATGATATTTCTTATCTGTTGTGGGTTTTGTCAAAAGTCAAAATCTTTAGAGGTAGTCAAAATCTTTGAATGCGAAGCAAGATAGAGTAAAGTAAAAAGCAAATAAAAAAGCCAAGCAAAAAAATAAAGCAAAAAACAAAGTAAAAAAATAAAATATGGAAACAAACAAAATAACCCAAAAATAAATCCAAAATAAATCATTGTTTTTGCTTGTTTTTAGTAAAATCTAGCGATTCTAAAACATAAAAATAAAAAAAGCAAAATCTAAAAACAAAACTTTTTCAAGGAGAATCTATGCAAAAAAAGCACACACAATACCCCCACACGACTATCCCTCTTGCCGCAGGTAGCGGTGGGGCAGCTAGCGATGAGCTGATAAGGGAGATATTTTTGCCACATTTGGGGAGGTTTTTTGTAAGTGAGGGGGAGGATGCGGGCGTGTTTAGTGCGGGAGATAGTGCCAAAGATTTTGCCATAAGCACGGATAGCTTTGTGATTTCCCCGATATTTTTCAATGGTGGCGACATAGGCAAGCTAAGCATTTGTGGGAGTAGCAATGATGTGGCGATGATGGGGGCAAAGCCAGAATTTATCACGCTTGGATTTATGATAGAGGAGGGGCTAGGGCAAGATGAGCTAGAAAAAATCATCAAAAGTATTGCGTGTGAGGTGGAGCGCACAGACTTAAAAATCCTAAGTGCAGATACCAAAGTCCTGCCCAAAGGCTCGATAGATAAGCTGTTTATAAACACTACTTGCATAGGAAAGGTGCTAAAGAGTGGCATTTCTAGTAAGGCATTGCAAAAGGGGGATAAAATCATTCTCTCTGCACCCATAGGAGCGCACGGGGCGAGTATATTTGCAAGCAGAGAGGGGATAGGACTTCACTCAAATCTACAAAGTGATTGCGCTCAACTCTATGAGATGCTAGAGCCACTTTTTGGTGGTGACTTTGAGATACACGCGATGAGAGACGCTACTAGAGGTGGGCTTTCAGCCGTGCTAAATGAATGGGCAAACGCCTCAAAAGCACAAATAGAGATAGATGAGGAGTGCATATACATAGATGAGGAAGTGCGCGGAGTGTGTGAGATACTAGGGCTTGAAGCATATATGCTAGCAAACGAGGGAGTGTGCGCTCTAAGTGTAGAGCCAAGCCAAGCTAGTGAAATCTGTGAGATTTTGCGCTCCCATCCACTTGGCAGATATGCCTCTATCATCGGCGAAGTAACCGAAGTGAGTAGCACGCATAAGGCTAGCTCAAACCAAAATCTAGCAAAAGATACAAAAGCACGCGTGGTGCTAAAAAACAAATGGGGTTCAAAGCGGTTTATGGAGTATCCGCAAGGCGAGCTATTGCCTAGAATCTGCTAGATTTTATCTGCCATTTTATATATTTTTATAATATTTTAGATTCTTGGCAAAAACTAAGCAAATGCAACTTTACGACATTTTTTACAAAAAGAGCCAATAGATAAAAAAGCAAAAAGACAAAAATAGCAGGGCAAAATCATTATCTGCCACATAAAATCCCCTCCCAAATCCCAAAAATCATAAAATTACTAAAGAATCATCAAAGCCATATACGCGAAATATGCAAAAACCCCCCTCTTTTTATCGTCCCCCTCCTAAATCCACCAAAAACTAAATCTATTTTTTGACTACTTTTTCTGCACTCTTTTTTGTGGTGGGAGTGCTTTTTTTGCCCTCTCTTGTGCTAGGAGATTTTTTGGTGTTTTTTGTCTCTTTAGAATCTTTTTGCGCTTTTGGATTTTTTGCGCTTGATTCTTTTTGTTTGCTTAGCAAAGCCTCTCGCTTCTTTTTGCTTTTTTTGCCTATGTAGGTGTTTTTGGATAGTCCATAGATATGGTTTATCGCACCTATAAGCTCTTTTGCTACATTGTTGATGAAAGATAAGTCATTTAGCAGAGATGTCCCCTCTGCCGCGCTTACTGCTTTGCGATTGATTAGGGCTTCGACAATGTCAAACGCCTCTCTATCTTGGAGTTTAAAGAATTTCTTTTGCTCCTTTAGTAGCTTTTTGGCATCTTTTCTGTCGTCTTTGGGGGCTTTTTTGATATGCTCTATCATACGAAGTAGCTTACCCAAATCAAGCCTCATATCATCGTATTCTTTTTTAAGCGCGGCATTGCTTCCTGTGGAATATTTTTTCATATTATCCTCTAGCAAGCCTATATTTTTGGTGGCTTCAGCGATTTTGCGTGAGGCGATTTGTATGGATACGATTCGCTCAATATGCTCTCTATTGGTGGTAAAAACCTGCAACTTTGTGGAGAAATCCATAATCGCATTAAAGAGGGTTTTTATCTGTGTGTTATACAGCTCTGCTATGTCTATGTCAGCTTTTAGCAAGTCTTTTTTCTTTATGAGGCTAGAAAACGCCGCACTTGAAGAAATATCCTCTCTATGAAATCCAATAGCCCTAGAAATAATCATATAGGCATTGTCATATAGGTGCTTGACTTCGTTGTTTAGCGCACCCATAGCAGTGTCGGGATAGGATAGCAAAATCTCGCTGATAAAAAGCGGAGTAGACACAGTCTGTGTTTTGGTGTCGCTTTTTAGGGCTTTGTTTAAGAAATTTGCCATAGCGGGGATAAAGCCGATAAGTAGCACCACACCAAACACATTAAACAGCGTGTGGAAAAGTGCCAAGCGCAGTAGGCAAGAATTGCCCTCTTCTAGTGTTTTGGCAAATCCAAAAGTATCGCCTAAGAAGTTGTTTAAGTCTAAAAAATAAGGGAAAAATACCGCGACAATAAGCACGGTTGTGAAGTTAAACATACAATTTGCTATGGCAAGTCTTCGTCCATTCACATTTGCGCTTAGGGAAGCTACAAGCGCGGTTACTACGCCACCTACGCTTGTGCCAAGCACTGCACTAAGTGCTGCTGTGTAGCTGATTTGTTGCTCCAAAAACGCTGTGATGATGATAGCAAGCGTGGCGTGGGAGCTTTGGATAATTGAAGTAATGAGTGCGCCCAAAAGCAAAAATCCAAATACTTCTTTGTAGCCATCAAGTTTGTATTGGGATAAATCCATAACCCCGTGAAAACTCTCAAAACCAGCCTTTATATAAAACACACCCAAAAAGAAAAATCCAAGCCCTGCAAGCACCTTGCCTATGCCTTTGTATGTCTTAGATGCTTGGAAATTAAATAGTAGTCCACCTACGATTAGGGGTAGCGCAAGTGCGGAAATATTTATCGATGAAGCACCTACAATCAGCCAAGAGCCAGCGGTATTTCCTAGATTTGCTCCAAACATAACGCCAATACCTTGCGTAAGCCCGATGAGTGAAGCACTCACAAAAGAAATCGCAAGCACAGATACGAGGCTAGAGCTTTGCATAATAGTCGTAGCAAGTGTCCCAAAGATAATGCTTTTTATGGAATTTTTGGTGTATTTTGCTAGCACTCTCTCCAAAAACCCACCAGAGAATGCGCGGAATCCCTCACCCAAAAATAGCATACCAAATAGCAAAATCGCTACCCCTGCACAAAGTTTGCCCACTTGCTCATTTACCGCTAGTGCGTATATCACAAGTATGACAATCACTGCGAAATAATACTGCTTTATTACCCCTTGAAATCGTGCCAACATTTTCTTTACCGCCTTTTTGCGCAAACTTTAGAGTGCGCTAGATTTTGTGAATGCCTTGCATTATATCGCCTTTTATGTAAAATATTTCTAACAAAATACACACTAAAGTGCGGTATATGCAAAAATATTGTAAAAGTTGTAAAGAAATTGTAAAGATTATGGATATATATTGCAAAGATAATTGAATATTTTTATCGTTTTTTGTTTAATTTTGTTTTTTTAGATTTTGTTTTGCTATACTGAAAGGGTATTTGGCTAGGCATATTCATTCAACTTCAATATCAACTTTCTAACTATGCTGATTTAGGTTGGCTGATTTGTGACCGTGGCTGATTTGAGGGTATGTCGGGTTTGTGTCAAGTCAAATACAAAATCTTATTCCTTAAGGAGTTTGTATGGAATTCTTAGAGTATCTCTTAGCATTCATTGCGGTTTTACTGATTTGGTTCAAGCCGCAAAAAGAAAGGTTGGCGTTTGGCATCATCGCTGGTGTGATTGCCTTTGATGTAGTGTTGTGGTTGGTAGCAAGTGCTTCTACTTGGATACCAAATCTTACACTTTAGTATAGGAGGTTGTGATGAAAGAATTGTTTGACAAACTTCTCACAGAGAAGAATTTCAATATCGTAATGACAACCGCCGTGCTAATCATTTTGGTTGTTCCTGTTGGTATGGCAAACCTCTATCTAGGCTTTGTCAAAGGAGAATCTCCTTGCTTGCTTTGCGGACACGAGCGACTTGGTATGATTATCGTTGGGATTTTGGGGCTATTTATGGTGCGCTATGGCGTGAAAATCAAGTATATGGTAGCAGTGTTTCTCACAGGCTTTTGGTTCTTGTATGAGGGCTTGCGTCATGTCGGTATCAGCGGGCAGGGCGATATAGGACAGGGCTTTGGCGAGGCAATGTTTGGCTTGCATACTTATACTTGGGCTTTTGTGGTGTATTGGGCTGTGATTTTGGCTATGGCTGTGATGATGCTCTTTATCCGCAAAGACAATCTGCTTGGCAAAGAGCTTCTAGATTCTGAAATCAAAATCAAAGAATTTAGTCAATACGGCAAAGCTGTGTTTGTGCTTTCTGCATTTATCGTATTTACCAATGTCGTGCAGTTTTTCATCACCAATGGACCACCTCCATTTGGCGGTAGAGGCGCACCTGCGGCTACACGATTTACTTGGGATATTTCTTTAGCTTCTAAGTTTTGGGACCCCGTGCATTGGCACGAAAACTTTAGACCGGGCAAGTGGAGTTTGCTAGGGTTTAATCAAGGACCTAAGCCGTGGATTGCAGGGGCAAACGAGAATGAGGACGCAAATTACCCAATCGATACCAATCCTAGCAATTCGCCGATTTTAAGCCAAAATCAAACTCCGCTTTCGCTCATAGCTACCAAAGAAATAGGCATCGAGCTTAAAAACTACGCGGGTAGCAAGACTTATGCAGGTGGTTTGGCGTATGACAAAGCAAACAACCAATTTGCCCTCATCGGCACAGGTGCTTCTGTGTATTTCACTGATAGCAACTTCGCAGAGAGCAAAGAGTTTGCTACTATCGACCAACCAAATGGACAAGACATTCCTATCACTGTTGATGCGACATTTTTCGCACCGGGCAAAGTCGTAGCCACTGCGTATAACAAAGCGATTTGGGGCGTGGAGCGCGTAGATAGCCTAGATGAGACTGATAAGTTCATTCAGTGGGAGTTTTTGCCTCAAGTAGAGGGCAATCTTTTGCCAGCGTTTGGTAAGAAAAACGAGGCACTCTATAAAAATACCAAAGGACAAAGACTTTCTTTGCGCACTACAAGGGCTAAGAAAAACTATGTTTTAAGTCTTGCTAAAGACCCAGATTCAAGGTATTTTTATATGCTAACCGTAGCTGCTAAAAAAGCTCCAAATGTCATCTTGCTAAAATTTGATACCAAAGACAATCAAATCAGCGAGGAGACAATCCTAGAGTTTGGCAAAGGCTTATCACTAAAAGAGGGCGCGAAAGTCAATAACTTCTACATTACAGGTGCGGACATTGCAGATGGCAAAATGCTAGCCATTTCTAAAAACTACAACGCACTACTTGTAATCGACCTCGCCTCTAAGGCTATAACTGATGCTTACACACTGCCAAATATCGGCGATATAAGCGACATAGCTATCAAGGGCGATGAGCTCTATATCCTCACACGCGAGGGCGGAGCAGACAAAGTCGCAGTGGTGAGAAATCCCATAAAATAACGCTAAAATCGCTTGAAAATAGCACTTGCAAAAAGCATTTGTGGTGTTGCTTTTTCACTACAAATCTTTGCAAGGGCTTTTTAAGAGATTTATAGCATTTAGGGATTTTAGCTAGATTCTTTGACTTGGCAAGATTTTGCTTAATTTTGCTTGGCAGAGAATCTAGCTTTTTGCATCTTTGCAATGTTTGTTTTTGTTTCTTTTTTATCTTTTTATTTGCTTGCTTGGATTGTGTGTCTTTATCTTGCTAGATTTTGATTCTGCTTTGTTATTCTTTGGTTGTTTTTGCTACTTTCTTGCCACTTCTACTAGAAATCCTGCCACAAAGTTTTCTTATCCAAAATCATATAAATTTATGTTAAAATTGCCTTTTTGTTTGCGTGTAATGGCTATAAAGCTGTGCTATCAAAATCATCGCAAACTAAAAACCCAAAATCTAAATTTTCACTTCTTAAGGAGAGTGCTATGAGCACGGTTTTTGTCGTTATTGAGATTATTTTGTCTATCATTATCGTAGGAGTAGTCCTCCTCCAAAAGTCCTCAAATCTAGGGCTTGGCGTGTATAGCGGGAGCAATGAATCCCTATTTGGCGCAAAAGGACCTGCAGGATTTTTGGCAAAACTTACAATGTTTTTAGGGCTATTATTTTTGGCAAATACGATATTTCTAGGCTATCAGTTCAATGCCCAGCAAGAAAAATCCGTCTTTGACTCACAAAAGGAAGCTACTAGCAAGCCAACCGCTCCTCTAAACGCTCCTCTAAATGCGCCGCTAAATTCTCCGCTAAATACACCGCTTAGCCCATCGCTAAATTCTCCACTGCAAACTAGTACTCCAAGCCAAAACAATCAAAGCGATAAATAAAACACTTTAAGGAAGTAAGCAATGACACAAGAGATTTTGACTCACGCACGCGAGTATATGGAAAAATCGCTAGAATCTTTGCGCAGAGATTTTGCTACTTTGCGAAGTGGCAGGGTGTCTGTAAGTATCCTAGATAATATCCGCATAGACTACTATGACACCCCCACCCCGCTAAATCAAGTCGGTTCTGTCATTGCCCAAGATGCCACCACCATAGTGATAACCCCTTGGGAAAAAGGACTACTAAAAGATATAGAAAAAGCTATCCAAGAAGCAAATATCGGGGTAAATCCAAATAGCGATAGCGATAGCGTGAAGCTGTTTTTCCCTCCTATGACACAAGAGCAGCGCAAAGGCATAGCCAAAGAAGCAAAGGCTATGGGAGAGAAAGCAAAAGTCGCTATTCGCAATATCCGTCAAGACAGCAACAACCACATAAAAAAGCTCGAAAAAGATAAACAAATCACAGAAGATGAGAGCAAAAAAGCTCAAGATAGCATACAAAAAATTACCGATGAAATGGCAAAAAAAGTCGATGAAATGGTTTCTCACAAGGAAGAAGAAGTGATGAAAGTCTAGCTTCACAGCTAGCAAAAAGAGTAAAATCTCAAAAAGAGCAAAATCTAAGGATAAATCTATGTCGCTTAATGTCGCTCAAATCTACAAAGACGCAAAAGCCTTGCTAGAGGGGCATTTCCTCCTTAGCAGTGGCAATCACTCCACGCACTACTTACAATCCGCCCGAGTGCTAGAAAATCCACAGCAAGCCCAAGTGCTAGCACGCGCACTTGCCACACAGATACAAGAAGCAAATATCATCGTTGATAGCGTGTGCTCTCCTGCACTTGGTGGGATTTTGGCTGGCTATGAGCTAGCACGAGCACTTGGCGTGCGATTTATTTTTACCGAACGAGTAGATGGAGAAATGCAGCTTCGCAGAGGATTTGAAGTGGGGACAGGCGAGAGGTTTCTTATCTGTGAGGATATTATTACCACAGGTGGTTCGGCACTAGAGTCTGCGCGGTGTATTGAGTTTTTGGGTGGCAAAGTAGTGGCGTATGCAGGGCTAGCAAATCGTGGATATTGCACTCGTGTAGGCTCAAATCTATCCAAAAAGCCCGAGTGTCGCTTGCCTGATAATATCCCTCTTTTTGCGCTAGAGGATTTTGTATTTGATATGTATGAGCCAAGTTCTTGCCCAATGTGTGCGCAAAATCTAAGCAAAGCTATCAAGCCGGGTTCTCGTGGCAACTAATCAAATCTAGCAAAAATAAGCAAAATCTAAAAATGCCAATCCGCCCAAATAATACAAACAAATCCACAAAAAAACCTATAAGCAAATCTCAAATAGAATCCACAAATACTCCCAAAATCTCTACTCAAAAAAAGCTAGCCAAAAATCGCTATTCAAGCCCGCTAGCTAGGCTCACTTCAAAATCTAGCCAAGCAAAAATGCAAAGCAATTCTAGCAGTGAAGCAAAATCTAACACAGATTCTTTTTACTCGTTGTCATTGGTTGCTTCTCATCTTTTTCTTGCCCGCAGGCTAAAAGCCTTTATCACTGATATATTTATGCTTTATACACCGATATTATATATAGCCACTTATGTCGTGCTAGGTAGCGCAGAGGAGTTTAGGCAAAATCAGCTTGTGATTTTTATCTGCTTTGCCATTTATTCGTGCATTTATTCGCTTTTTATCGCCATTAGCGGGCAAACTCCCGGTCTTAGATATGCTAATCTAAAACTCATCTACATTCCAAAATCTACTTCAAAATCTATCCCAAAATCCACCTTAGACAACTTCAAAGACTTCACAAAAGATTCTCAAAAAGTCGGTTTTTTTCGCGCATTTGCGCGGATTGTTTTGTGGGCTTTTGGCGTGGCGTTTGTTTTTGGGATTTTTACCCCTCTTTTTTCTCGCAAAAAGGAGTTTTTTTATGACACGCTTACAAGTGTGTATATCATAGATTCTGCCAAAATCCAAAGCAAATCCCTAGCCACTTAACGATTCTCTAAGTTAGATTATCGTATTATGTGTGCCTTGCTTTGCTAGATTTTGTGGCTAGATTTTGCAAATTTAAGCTACCCCAAAATACATAAATTATCACAAATTATCACAAGGAGAATGCGATGCGTCCAGCCTTTTCACAAATCGGCTTTATTTTAGCTGCGCTTGGTAGCTCTATCGGGCTGGGACATATTTGGCGATTTCCGTATATGGCAGGGGAGAATGGCGGTGGCGCATTTGTATTACTATTTTTGGTGTTGGCTTTGTGCGTGGGGGTTAGCCTACTTATTGCTGAAATGCTTATAGGCAATCGTGGAAAAGGCGATATGCCCGAGTGCTTTGCCACCCTTAGTGAAAATCCAAAAACCTTGTGGCGATATACGGGGATTGCCCTGCTTGGTGGGGTGTTGATTTTGTCGTTTTATTGTGTGATTTTGGGGTGGATTTTGTATTATCTTGTTTTTGTGAGTTTTAGCTTGCCTAGCAGTATGCAAGATTCACAAGGAATCTTTTCCGCTCTTATGAGTGAGGGTGTGGAAGCACAGATTTTGTGCTTTTTTGCGACACTTTTTTGCACGGCTTTTATTGTTTCTTTTGGGATAAAAAAGGGCATTGAGCGATTAAATGTCATTTTGATGCCCTTGCTATTTATCATTTTTATTGCTTTGCTTGTTTATGCAAGTTTTCAGCCAAGTTTTTTGCGTGCTGTGCATTTTTTGTTTGATTTTAAGTATGAGGATATTACTCCTAGCGTGCTTATTAGCGCATTAGCTCAAATGTTTTTTTCTCTCTCACTTGGGGTTGGGACGATTATGACTTATTCAGCGATGAGTGAGGATAAGCAAAATCTCCTAAAAAGCGCGGTTTGGGTAGTTATCCCGGGGCTTATTATTTCGCTTATTGCGGGGCTTATGATATTTACTTTTTACTTTGGCTATGAGGGCGAGCTAGGGCAGGGTTCTGGCGAGAGCGTAAATCTAGTATTTATTTCACTGCCACTTATTTTTTCAGAATTTGGCAATGTAGGCGTGATTTTGAGTGTGGCGTTTTTGAGTGCGTTATTATTCGCTGGTATCACTTCTACTGTGTCATTGCTAGAGCCTAGCGTATATTTTCTCATAAACCGCTTCAAAATCCATAGAATAATCGCTACTTTTGGGATTAGCGCGGTGGTGTTTTGCATAGGGCTTGTGGCACTGTATTCGATGAGTGCTCGTGGAGAACATCTCATTTTTGGTGGGAAAAGTGTGTTTTTGTGGCTAGATTTTGTAAGCTCTAGCGTGATAATGCCTATCAGCGTGCTTTTTGCTACTTTTTTTGTGGGATTTGTGCTAGCCAAAGCTAAGGTGGCTAAAGGGGCTAAAGGAATCAAGGAGGGAGAGCTTAGAGAATACACGCGTGATTTTTTGAGCGATAAAGCATTTGGGCTATGGCTTTTTGTATTGCGCTATATCGCTCCTGTGATTATTGTGGGGATTTTGGCTTACAAAGTCATCACAGAATTATAGGAGTGTGAAATGGAGAATTTTGAAGAGAAAATCCAAAAAACAAAAGAGATTTTAAGCAAGCTAAACGCAGAGGATTTGAGCCTAAAAGAAAGCCTAGAGCTATACAAAGTGGGTATGCAAGAGCTAAAGCTAGCCCAAGAAATGCTAGAAAAAGCGCAAATGGAATATGAGGAGATAAAGCAAAATGAGCAAGACAAACAAGAGAAGTGATATGGGCAAAACAGGCAAAATAAGTAAAACAAGCAAGATAAGTAGAGCATAAAAATTTGAGGCTTTTAAACAGAGATGATTTTAAGCAAAAGCATTTTAGCAACGATACACCATAGACACACGCCATACAATGCGACATAATACAGCACAATATCGCACAGCACATAACAAGGGGTAAATTATGAAAATTACGATTTTTCAGCAAGACACGCTTGGGCTAAATGATTCTCGCTTCGCGCTTTTTTGCTACAAGCTAGAAAAAGACACACTCGTGCTACTGCCTGAATACACGTTAAATCCGTTTTTTATGGAGCTAAAATCTAAGACAAAAAAACAAATCCACTCTCACACAAACTCTCAAATATGCTTCCTATCCTACCTAGCCGAGCGACACAATATCAACTTTGTAGCACCTATCGTGCGCCATATAAACAAAAAACTATACAAAGAAATCATCTACATTAGCACCCAAAACGCGCAAAAATTTAACCAAGACATACAAAAAACGCAAAATATACAAAAAGTGATTGACACGACAAAAAAAACACAAAAACAGCAAAAAAATATCAATGAAGGCGCGACAAATAGAGCAGAATCTAGAGCGGATTCTAGCGCAAAGGGTAATAAAACCACCCACAACGATTCTAGCACGAAAAGTCCTAGCACGCAGGATTCTAGCCTCATACAAAACGCACAAGGTATAAAAAAATTTATATTTGATTTTTGCATTAGCGATACAGATACTCTCACTCATATCGACAAATGCGCGACAATCTACCCATTTTATCGACAGCAGCGACTTATAGAGTATCATCATTGGAATGAAGCGAGGTTTTTTGACAATCACAAGCACAAAATCCTAAAAAAGCCCCTTATTTTTACGCATAATGGCTTTAATATCGCAGCATTGTTTGGCTTTGAAGTGCATTTTGATGAGTTTTGGCTAAGTATGAAAAAAGAGGGTGTGGATATAGTGCTACTGCCTTGTGCCAATACCTTTCAGTCAAATGCTAGGTGGCGTGAGCTATGCAAGGTGCGGGCATTTCTAAATGGCTGTGTTGTGATTCGGGCTAATCGTGTAGGCACAAGTGTGATAAATGACAATGAATGGGTGTTTTATGGCGATAGCCTAATCGCTATGCCAAATGGCGAAATCATCGACAACTTACGCGACAAAGAAGCAATGCTTTCCTTAGAAATCTATAAAAACAAAATTTTGGAAATGGCGCACGAATGGGGATTTCGCAAGAATTTTTAGGCAATATCAAATTATCTATCAAAACTTCACTGCGTTTGGCAATAAAATCTTTTTAAAATCTCACAAAATCTAAATCTTGCAAAATATAAACCTCACAAAACCTTAAAAACCTGCAATTAGGACAAGATAGCGTAATATCGCTAGAGGCTTTGCTATTTTTGCAAAGCAATTAAAATCAAATTTTACTCCACAGTTACAGATTTTGCAAGATTTCGTGGCATATCTACATCATTTCCTAGTCGAATTGCCACCTCAATAGATAGCAACTGAAGTACTACCATCATAGAGAAAAACTCCTCCATATAGCTATCCAAACGCGGAATTTGTATGCAGTCATCAGCAAGGGAAAAATCCTCTTGGCAAATCGCACAAATCGTAGCATCTCTCGCGCTTAGTTCCTCGACATTTGAGTAGATTTTGTCATAGAGTAGGTGCTTTGGCATTAGCGCAATAGTGAAAAGATTGGCATCTACTAATGCGATAGGTCCGTGCTTCATCTCGCCACTTGCGTAGCCCTCTGCGTGTAAGTAGCTGATTTCTTTTAGCTTTAGCGCGCCCTCTAAGGCAAGCGGATAAAAAATATCCCTCCCGATAAAGAAAAATCCGTGTCCGTGCAAATATCGCTTTGATAGTCGCTTGATTTTTTCGTGCAAAGAGGGCGTTACTTTGGTGGCTTGCACAGCTTTTAGCATTGTGTTTGCTTCTTTTTTTGCTTCGTTAGAATTTATCACACCCTTTTTTTTGCCTAGATATACGCTTAGTATCCATAGCACCATTACTTGTGTGGCAAATGCTTTTGTGCTTGCCACGCCTTTTTCTATGCCCGCGCGTGTTAGGATACTAGCTTTGCTTTCACGCACGATTGAGCTATTATCTACATTGCATATAGATAGTGTCTCTAGTCCGTTGCTTTTGGCTAGCTTTAGGGCTTCAAGCGTATCTGCTGTCTCGCCACTTTGAGAGATTACCACAAAAAGTTCATCTGCACTCAAAATCGGCTCTGCATAGCGAAACTCGCTTGCAAGCACAACATTTGTGCGGATTTTTGCTTTGCGTTCTAGGAGATATTTGCCTACAAGTGCAGCGTGGTAGCTAGTCCCACACGCACAGATTGTGATTTGGGAAAATCTTAGCGTGGATTTTGCGCTGCTATCTTTGCTTTGCAAGCCAAGTGATTGTAGCTCTTCTAAGCATACATATCCATCTACTTCGCCTCCTACGCGCCCCATCATTGTTTCTAGCAGGACTTTTTCTTGCTCATAGATTTCTTTTTCCATAAAGTAGCGAAATCCCTCTTTTTGCGCGTAAGATTTACTTATGCTTAGTGGTTTTTTGGGACTAAGCGAGTCAAAATCTAGCGAGCTACCATAGCAATCATCATCTATATACACCACTTCATCGACAAGTCCTATAAGCGGTGCGTCCGAAGAGGCGAAGTATATCTCGCCATTTTTTTTATCTTGTGCGATGATGAGCGGAGCAGCATTTTTGGCATAAAAGATTTCATTTGGAGCGACTTTTGTGATTAGCAAAATCGCATACGCACCCTTTAGCCTACTAGCTGTTTTTGCAAAAGCCTCTTTTGGATTTTTGCTAGATTTTAGATTTTCCTCAAATAGATGAACGATGACTTCAGTATCTGTCTGGCTTAAAAAGCTATGATTTTGCGATTCTAGCTCTTGCTTGATTTCTTTGTAGTTTTCGATTATGCCATTATGCACCACATAGCTAAACTCGCCCGTGTGCGGGTGGGCATTGATTTCAGTGGGCTTGCCGTGTGTCGCCCATCTAGTGTGTGCGATACCTAGCCCAAAGCCTTTGGAGCTAAAATCTTTTGTTTTAGATTCTAGGTTTGCTAGCTTACCTACGGCTTTAAATGCGTGGAGATTTAGGTTTTTGCTATGTTGTGTGTTTTTTGGTGTTTGTTGGTTATTTTCTAGCACGGCAAATCCCGCAGAATCATACCCGCGATATTCTAGCTCTTTTAGTCCATTTAGTAGAATCTGCCTTTTTTCTCCATTTCCTACATAGCCTATTATTCCGCACATTTTGGTGTCCTTTGCTTGCGTTTAAGTGTTTGTGTTTCTATGCTTTTAGTGAATCTCTAAGCTGCACGATTTTTATGCCCTGAAGTGCAATTTTACACTATTTTTGCCAAAATAAGCACACTTCGCCATAGTGTCTTTGCATTGCAAAAAGAGTAAAAAGCTAGATTATTTGCAATGCACGGAATCTATGTATTTGCCATCAAAGCAGGCTTGGCAGTATGTGGTTTTGCCTTTTGTGCTATTTGTTAGGTTGTTGTTTGCTTCCTTTTTGCCACTATCGCTTGCATTATTTTCATCATCATTGATACTTTTTGCTAAGCCCTCTAGAGATAAAAACCCCAAATAATCCGCACCGATAAAATCCCTCACTTCATCTATGGAGTGATTTGCGCAGATGAGTTGGTCTGTCTGTGGCGTATCTACGCCGTAGTAGCAGGGGCTTATGGTGGGTGGAGAGGAGATTAGTAGATAGATTTTGCGTGCGCCACTTTGTCGCAAAATTTGCACGATTTGCTTGCTAGTCGTCCCTCGCACGATAGAATCATCAATCACAATAATATCTTTGCCTTTGATTAGGCTTGCATTTGGGTTTAGCTTTAGCTTGACTTTTAGCTCTCGCGCACTTTGCGTAGGCTCGATAAAAGTGCGTCCTACATAGTGATTGCGGATAATCCCTAGCTCAAAGTCTATGCCACTTTGCTTAGCATAGCCAAGTGCTGCTGCCACGCCAGAATCAGGCACGGGGATAACCATATCCGCGCTTAAAATATGCTCTTTTGCTAGCTCTATGCCAAGTCGCTTGCGCACGGCATAAACATTTCGCCCAAACACATTGCTATCAGGGCGGGCGAAATATATGTATTCAAATACGCAAGGTGCGCTTTTTGGTGTGGCAAATTGGTAGGATTTGTAAGTGGGGGTTAGGCTAGAATCTACACCACAATTCGTAGCAAAATCTAAATCCGCGCTAGATTTTGTATTAGGTTTTTTGCTAGATTTCGTGCTTCCTTGATTGCCTCGCTCAAAGACTAGCATTTCTCCTGCTTCTATATCGCGGATAAATTCTGCTCCCACTAAGTCAAACGCACTGCTTTCGCTTGCGACAATGTAGCTTAGAGTGCCATCAGTGTTTTTGATACTGCCTAGACTTAGCGGGCGTAAGCCATAAGGGTCGCGTATGGCAAACATTTTTGTGCGAGAGAGAATCACAAGCGCATACGCACCATCGATTTGGCGTATTGATTCTATGATTCGCTCATAAAGAGTGGATTTGCTAGATTTGGCGATTAAGTGGATAAGCACTTCGGTGTCAAGATGACTTTGAAATATTGCACCCTCTTTGGTTAGATTTTCGCGTATGGAGTGGGCGTTTGTGAGGTTGCCATTGTGCGCTATGGCGATAGCACCTAGCGAGTAGCGAGCATAGATAGGCTGACACTCATTTATACTATCCTCGCCTGCGGTGGAGTAGCGATTATGCCCGATAGCATTGCAGCCTTTGAGTGTGGAGAGAATCTGTGGTGTAAATACGCGCGTAACAAGCCCGTTTTGCTTATGTAGGGAGATTTTTGAGTTATCACTTACAGCTATGCCACTTGCTTCTTGCCCTCTATGCTGCAGGGCAAAAAGACTATAATACGCCAAAATCGGTGCATTTGGTGCGCCAAAAACTCCCACTACGGCGCATTTTTCTTGGAATTTTGAGGATTCTTGTGTGGCTAAAAGATTTTGTGGTGTTTGGAGGTTTTGCGCTTTTGTAGAGTTTAAAAAATCTTTTATTTTTGTGATTTTTTGTATTTTTTGGTTGATTTTGCTTAAATGGCTTGTTTGGCTAGATTTTTTGGTAGTTGTTGAGTGTAGCGTTTTTTGAGAGATTTTGCTTGGCATTACTATTCCTTAATGGAGTTTTTTAGATAGAGTTTTCTTTTTGGGCAGATTTTTGTGTTTTTGGCTTTTGGGCTTTTTTGGTGGTGTCTTTAGTCATATCAGCTATATCTGTGTCTCCGTTTTGATGTGACGTGCTAGATTCTGTGGAATTTGTGTTGTTTGCGTGGTTTGTAGGCAGATTGCAAAAGCTCTCCACAATGCAGTTGTGAATGACAAAATAATTTGTCTTTGTGCCCTCGCTATCCTCATCGTGGCGATATGAGATAGTGAAGTTTTGCGCATCAAGTGTATTTTTGATGATATACATTCCTAGCCCAAATCCTTGTGAGTTTGGCTTGGCAGAATCTTTAAAATATGGCTTGAAATATTCTTCAAACTCCATTTTTAGAGCATTGCCGTGATTTGATATGATGATGTCGCGTCCATTGGATTGTATATCTACTTTTCCATCAAAGCTGTATTTGATTCCGTTGTCGATGAGGTTTTTGACACTTAGGCAAAAAAGCTCAAAATCTGCTTTGATGATTTCATTTGGTGCGTGATTTTGGATGGGATTGTTTTCACCTGTGTAGATTAGGAGCATTTTTTGGATATTTTCTATCAAATCATAGAGAAAGAACTCGGTTTTTTTGAGATTGTAGTTTTTTGAGGATAGTTGCTCAATTTTGGCAAACTCATCAATAAGCGCATTTAGTCGCTCAAATACCGAAGTTAAGCGGAGTTTTTGGGTTTTGTTGCGCACCATTTCAGCAGTGATTCTGCCCTTTGTGATTGGTGTTTTTAGCTCGTGCATTATTGAGCGCAAAAACAGCGTGCGCGAGCTATTTAGCGCACTAATGCGTTTGATTGCTTTGTCAAACTCACTTGCAAGCTCGCCTATCTCATCTTTTTGCGGGATTTCGCACTCCACGCTAGTGTCGCCTTTGGCAAAGCGGCGAATCTGCCTGCGTAGATAAATCATCGGTAGCAGGCTTTTTATCACAAGCACAAAAAGAAAAATCAGCACCATTGAGCCAAAAAGAATGATAAGGTAATAATTTACATAAAAATTACGCAAAGAATCTTTGTAGAGAAAAACTTCATTTTCGCTTGTGAGTAGGATATACATATCGTTGTTTAGCTCGATAGATTTTAGGTAGATTCCTTGTGTGTCATAGAGGATTTTGGTAGTGTCTAGGAGATTTTTTTTGAGGTTGTTGTCATTTACTTGGATAAAACCCATTTCTTTTAGGTAGATTTGTATGGCGTCTAAATTGGTTTCTTTAGAGATTATGTGATTAAAAATAATGCTTACGCGCTCATATCGCTGCCGCTCATTGTCAATAGCATATCGCTCGGCTTGAAATCGCAGGAAATAAAACGAGAATGCAAAAAAGCTCCCTAGCGCAAACAAAAACAAAATCGTAATTTTAAAAAATATCGAATGCTTCATCACGCTATACTCCGCATTTGTGGGAATTTCACGCTGTGCCACACTATGATTTTGAGTATTTTGACTATGCTTTTGCAGTGCTTCTCATAGCAAATCTCAAAGCAAGATAAGCGCAAAAAGCGACAAAGGCTAAAGCACAATCCAAAACAAAATCTAAAGATTTTATGCACTTGGAGCATTTGCATTTGCTTATAAGTAAGATAGGCTAAAACTCTAGCTTGTAGCCTACGCCACGCACAGAAATAATATGTCTTGGCTTTTTGGGGTCATCTTCGATTTTGGCACGAAGTCGCCCGATGATGACATCAATGCTTTTATTGGAGCTTTCTGGGTTTATCGACTCAGACTCAATAGCAATCGCCTCACGCGAAAAGACATTGCCTTTTTTGCTAATTAACAGCGTCAAAATCTCATATTCTGCACGAGTTAGCTCTAGCTTTTTGTCGTGATAGTAGATTTCACGGCTATTTTTTTCTATGCGGAATATCGGGTTTGGTTCTTTTGCGCCTTCTTGGTTCGCATTTGTTTTGTATCTGCGTAGGAGAGATTGGATTCTAGCTAGCAGTTCTTTTGGGTCATAAGGCTTTGGCAGGTAGTCATCTGCGCCATTTTCTAGGGCTTTGACTTTGTCATCGACATCGCTTCTTGCCGAAGAGATGATGATTGGCATATTTTTTTGCTTCGCCACACGCTTGCAGACTTCAAGCCCATCAAGGTTTGGCAGTGTCAAGTCAAGCAAAAGCAAGTCAAATTGCTTAGCATTTATCGCACTCATTCCTGTGTATGGCTCATCATAGCTTGTTACTTTGATATTGTGTGATTTTAGGTATTCGCTTAGGATTTCAGCAAGCTCTACATCATCTTCTATCATAAGCACTTCAAGCGTCCTATCTGGGTAGGTAAGGATTTCTGTGTTCTCTTCAGTATTCATTTTAACTACCTTTGAGTAATTTTTTGCAAATCGTAGCAAAATCTAGCTTAAATAATAGCTAGCTTTGCGATGAAAAAACAAAAAATAATGGCAAAATGCGCAAAATCAACAAAAAAGCGTAAATATGACAGAAAAACAAAGAGAATGAAAAGTTCTAATAAAGAATAAAAAAGAAAGTTTTAAAAAGTTTTCCCTCACTCATAAAAACATTTGTAGAAAAACCTACAAAAAAGCATTTGCAAAAAGTGAGGGAAAATCTTTCAAGGAGTTTTATGAAAAAAATCATTTCAAAGCGCGTTCTTAAAGAGTATCTTTGGAAACCAAAATATTTTGCAAAAAATCAAAATGTCTTGGAAAATCTCTTTGGAGAGCTAAGAAAAGGCACTTGCTGGAGGGGGAGCAAGTGCCGAAGTAACGGCTGGCGTGGAGGGGGGTTAAGCCAACCGCTACTGCCTATAAAGGCAAGGGGAATTTTATCTAAAAATTAGTAAATATTTCTTAATAAAATATAAAAAAGCTATTTTTTATTGTCTTTTAGAAAATCATCAAGCAAGCACAGCTCGTATTGCAAAAAATTTACAACCAAGTCTAGTTTCTCTTTAGAATCACGCATTTGAGGCATTTTTAGCCCCTCAAATAGCACAAGCAGTTTTTCGCGTAGCATTTCTAAAAATTCAATATTTGATGGGCTAAACACTGCTTCTTGCGCGGGGATAACCTTGCCTGAAGTTGTCTTGCTTGATTGTATGGTTAGCCTTAGAGAATCTTTATTTAGAGAATTTTGGCTAAGCAGGCTTTTTGTTTTGGAAGCATTTGCTGTGTTTGCTGTGTCATCTATCGCTTCAAACGCGCTAGATTCGCTATTTAAGTTGTCTTTGAGTGCGTTTAGATTCTCATTTAGACGAGCGTTTAGGCTGATTTCATTCTCATTTGTTTGAGTGCCTTGCATAGAATCCTTTTTTTGTAGATTCTCGCTAGCTTTTTGTCCTCCGCCTATTTGCGCTTCTTTTTCTACATCATCTAAGGCTTGCAAGACTAAATCTTTTAGTTCTAGTTCCATTTTTAGCTCCCTTTTTTAACTCCATTGTAATAGCCATTTCTCAAGTTTTTGATAATCGCTTGCCGTCCTTGCATTGACAAATAGCTCAAGTTTGTCGCGATTTATCCCACTAAAGTTGTGTTTTTGTGTTTTTAGTCGCACTAGTGCGGCACTTGCTTCCATATTTTTGGGGTCTTTTGCCAAAATCTCCTCATATATCATCATCGCTTCTTCTTTGTAGCCCTGTATCTCATAGATACTTGCTAGAGTGTTTGTTTTAAACGCCATCAAAACTCCTTAAATCCATTTGCGCTAGATTTTGCAAACTTACATAAGATATTTGCTTGAAGTCATACATTTAATAAAATCTAGCAAATCATTTCAGCGATTTTATCGCCCATCTCTTGTGTGCTACACACTTTTTTTGCGCCAAATTGTGCTATGTCTTTGGTGCGGTAGCCTTCTTTTAGCACTTTTTGTATCGCTTCTTTCATAGCTTTGGCTGGCTTATCTAGCCCTAGTGAAATCTCTAACATCATCGCTGCACTCAAAATCGTAGCGATAGGATTTGCGATATTTTGCCCTGCTATATCAGGTGCAGAGCCGTGTATAGGCTCATATAGCCCGATAGATTCTCCTATGCTAGCACTTGGTAGAAGTCCTATTGAGCCTGTGATTTGGCTAGCTTCATCGCTCAAAATATCGCCAAAAAGATTGCTTGTGAGGATAACATCAAACTGCTTTGGCTCTCGCACGAGCTGCATACTTGCGTTATCGACATATTGGTGGGTTAGCTCTACTCTTGGGTAGGATTTTGCCACTTCATTTACCACTTCACGCCACAGCTCGCTTACCTCTAGCACATTTGCTTTATCCACCGAGCAGAGTTTTCTGCTTCTAGTATCAGCTAGCTTAAACGCCCTATGCGCTATGCGCTCTATCTCACTGCGAGTATAAACCATAGTGTTATAGGCTTTGTTGGCTTCCTTTGCGCGTGGCTCGCCAAAGTAGATTCCGCTTATCAGCTCTCGCACGATTAGCAAATCTACACCCTCTATGATTTCGCGCTTTAGTGGGGAGCTATCTACTAGCTCGCTAAACACCATTGCAGGGCGCAGATTTGCAAATACGCTTAGTGCCTTTCGCAATGCCAAAAGTCCTGCTTCTGGGCGTTTGGGCTTGGGTAGGGATTCCCATTTTGCTCCACCCACAGCACCAAAAAGCACCGCACTAGAATCCAAACAACCCTCGATAGTCGCCTTTGGTAGCGGTTCTCCACACTCATCATAAGCCACACCACCCATTAGATATTCGCTAAATTCTAGCTTGAAGTCATACTTGCTTTGAGCCACTTCTAGGACTTTGATTGCTTGGGTAATGATTTCATCACCTATGCCATCACCTCGTATGACGGCGATTTTATGCGTTTTGGGTTGTGTGCTCATTTTTGGATTCCTTTGTTTTTATTAGCGTTAGTTTATTTGGCATTTTCTTGTAGCCATTTTTTGGCAAATGCCATAAGCCCACCACTTTGCAAAAGTGAGTGCATAAAGTCCGGGATTTTTTGGTAGGCAAATGATTGATTTGTGCTTAGATTTTCTATTATGCCTTTTTGCAAATCTATGCGGACTTTGTCGCCCTCGCTTATTTTATCCACTTCTTTTGATTCTAGGATTAAAAGCCCCATATTAAAAGCATTTCGATAAAAGATTCTAGCAAAGCTTGGTGCAATCACGCAAGCTATCCCTGCGGCTTTTAGTGCGATAGGTGCGTGCTCTCTGCTGCTGCCACAGCCAAAATTCTCTCCCGCTACGATAATATCCCCTTGTGAGATTTCGCTAAAAAAGTCTGGGCGAGCATCTTCCATAATGTGCTTAGCTAGGATATTTTCATCGCTAGTGTTTAAGTAGCGAGCAGCGATTATGACATCGGTGTCGATATTATCGCCAAATTTCCACACATTGCCTTGAATTATGCCTTGCTCTTTTGCTTTTTGTGATTCTTGGGTTTTATCTTGGGAATGATTTTGCGTGGTGCTAGACATTTGCTTCCTTTTTTTTTGTTTGTTGTGGTTTGTTTTGGATTTGACTACAAGGTTTGCGATTTTGGCAAAATCTTTGAAATTATATCACTTTGTGGCAGATATTGGCTAGATTCTAGCCCTTTTTGGCAAAAGCGGTGCGCAAGATTTTGGATTTTGGTGCTTTTGCTAGATTGAAGTCAAAATCAAACACAGGCTCTTTTTTTATAGGAAGTTTGTTGTCTTTGAAAACTTTGCCATAGCCTAGAGATACGCCCACAAAGAGGTTTGTCCCTGCTTGTGCTATATACCTGCCCTTTAGCAGATATAGACTCAAAAACGGCGAGATAGTGAGATTTCTAAATATCACGGTATCAAGGCGTAGGTTTAGCTCCACTTCAAAGCTAGGGTCGCGCTCTCTTGGGTAGTTGCTAAGCAAATATTGGCGATAATACAGCCCACCTGCAAAATCCACACCATCTCTTAAGCTGTGTTTTAGCTGGATTCCGCTCTCAAGACCCATACTTTGGATTTGATGATTTATATTGCTAAAATCATCTTCACCAAAAAGATTTAAGTGTAGATTTTGGATATATTTACTATCAAAAAGACGCGCCCCTACGGATAATCGCAGGTATTTTTTTCGGTAGGGGAGATTGGGCGAGGGGGTAAATTCACTTTGCAAACTAAGGCTTACAAATGGTCCTATCTCGCCACCTAGTTTTTCGCCACCGCGGATATTTTCTAGCTTCCAAATGCGATGCGTGTAGCCAGTGGATAGCAAAATCCTATCGATAGTTTTGTTGCTAACTCTAGGGCTATCGCTTGTGGCAAAGATGATTGTTTGCCCATATTCTGCAAGCAAGGAGTTAAAAAACACAAATCTACTTGAGTAGTAGTCTGCTAGCAGTTTGCCATAAGCTTGGATAACAAGCTGTGAGCTACCGCTTAAGCGACTATTGGCAAAACTCTCATATCGTTCTTCATTGTCGATTTGGGTGGTGTTGAAATTTATTGAGATTCTGCTTAGCTCCACTCTCCAGCCTGCTCTATCCATATCGACATCTAGATTTTCATAGTCTTTTTTGCTAAGCTCTGCACTCGCACAATCCCCCAAATCCACCAGCGCAAAAAAAGCAAAAATCACCACAAAAAGTGGCTTTGACACACAAGATATATATAAAAAAAGTGCGTGATATAGTTTATGAAGTTGTTTGTGAGAGAAACGCAAGCAAAAAGCCTATACTCTAAATGCACTTTACGCGTTGTAATTTTTAGTCTGCATACTTTTGCATATTCTACTGCATATCTTTGCTTTATCGCACATTTTGGGGTATGCAGGGCTTTTTGGCGATTATTTTTTGTCTTGAGGGACGGGGATATGGGCTAAGAGATTGTCCATATCAAAGCTCACGCCTTGCTGATTTGCTTCTTTTGCTAGGGCTATGGCTTCATTTATGTTGTATTCATTCCCCCCTTCATAAGGCTCAAATATACGATTTGCTATGGCTAGAGCATAGGCACTTTTTTGGATATTTCGCGTGGCAGAATGCGGACTTGTCGCATATAGCACAGTCTGTATCATATCATCATCAAATTTCCACAAATCAAAGCAATACGCCAAAAATGAAATATGGTCAGTGCCGAAAAACTCCTGCTCGACAAGGGCGACATTCATAAACCCATTTTCCTCAAGCATTTTGCGGAAGTCTTTGTCTTGGCGAGTTTTGATAAGTGCAATAGAAAACAAAATCATACCAAGACGCAAAAGCATAGCGCAAGGCACAAGCATTTGGGATAGCTTTTTGTCCTCATTTGCCAGCCAAGTAGAGATGAAATTGACTTCTTTGGAGCAATTCCCCATAAAAATATCCGTATCAAGCCCATAAGGAGAAACATTTACTTTGAGTTGAGAGCGGACAGAATCTGTCATCACAAGATTTTTGATATTATCAATTCCAAGCAGTGCTACGACTTGATTTATCGTAGAAATCTTGCTAGAAAATCCATAGTAGGCAGAATTTGCGATTTTTAGCAAGTTTGTCGTTACCATAGGGTCTTTTGAGAGAATGTCCACAACCTTGCTGATTTCTACACTTTCGCCAGCTTCTGCGATATAATCGCGCAGTTTTACGACCGTATCGGACAATGGAGGGAGTTTTTCCTCAATAATGTTGAGAAGAGACTCATTCATTTTAGACTTCCTTACTATTATGTTTATTCCTCATAGAAGCATTTTATTGCCACTTATGAGATTTGGCTTGTGGATTTTCTATATTTTGGCAACCATATAAATGAACCCTAGCGTTATGCTACTGCTACTTCAGTGCTATGTTGCACCATTTTATCGCTATTTTACTTGCATTTTTAGACTGCCAAAAATTCATTCAAAACTTCGCAATGCAAGATTTTACCTTAAAATCCTTAAACTTGAAGTGAAAATTTATACATTTTTAGCAAAATAATCCCACACATAGCATTGATTGATATGAAAATATAGATTTTGTGTTGGGAATTTATCAGGTTTTTGGTGGCGAGGTGTTTGATTTTATTTATTTTTGTGGCTATTTTTGGCGTGTTTTTGGTGGATTTGGTAGATTTTGGCTTGGAGGAGAGTTTTTGGATTGCATTAAATATTCTAAGTTATTTTTACAAAAGATAGATAATTTATAATAGCGTGCCTACCAACATTCTAAGATTTTTTGTAGAATTCATTTTTGTGTATTTTTTGACAAAATTCTTGTATAATTCGGTAAAAAATTACTAAACCTTAGGAAGTGTTTATGGAGGTGTTTATTTATGAAAAATCAGTCTAAAACAACAAAACGCGATATGGCAAAACATATTGATGTTGATGTTAGCACTCTATATAATTGGAGACGATTTAAACCAGATTTATTTCGTATTGTAATGCTTGGATTTAAATTTGATGAACTTATCAATGCTTCAAAATCGCACTATGACGAGTTGCGTGAGTTTGATTCTGTTATCCAAGACGAAATCAAACGATACAAATTACCC